>DAOUVS010000296.1 GCA_030667525.1 Candidatus Zixiibacteriota bacterium
AGCGGTATCAATTTCTTTATCGCCGCCGACAATCCGGGGCAGGCATCGCGTCTTAATGAACTGTTGCTGGAAAAGGCAAATGAGACTATTGCCTTTCCAATTGAAGTTGCATTGCTTAAAGGCGGGTTTGTCTCAAGAGCCAGCAATCTGGCGGTCCTGACCGATCATCAGATATTCGGGCGGTATTTCCGACGCACCCGCAAAAAGAAATTCAAAGAGGGAGTGGCGATACAAAGCTACACCAATCTGTCAGTCGGCGATTATGTGGTCCATACCGATTTTGGGATCGCCCAATATAAAGGATTAAAAACGATTGATGTTGGCGACCAGAAACGTGATTGCCTGTTTTTGATATATGCCAATGATGATAAACTATATGTTCCAATTGAAGAGTTTAACCGGGTTTCCAAATACTCAGGAAAAGATGCTGCACCAAAACTCTCTCCACTCGGCGGAACGGCCTGGGAAAAAATCAAGGCTAGCACCAAAAAGGCTATTGTCGATATGGCCGAGGATCTTCTGAAGATCTATGCCGAACGCAAAACCCGCCCTGGGATAACTTTTGGTCCCGATACGACCTGGATGCGTCAATTGGAGGCCTCGTTTCCTTACGAAGAAACGCCCGATCAGCAAAAAGCGATTGACGCTCTCAAAGCCGATATGGAGAAACCGACTCCAACCGATCGGCTGGTTTGTGGTGATGTCGGGTATGGCAAAACCGAAGTTGCCATCCGTGCTGCCTTTAAGGCGGTTGAATCGAACAAACAGGTGGCAGTGCTGGTTCCGACAACGATTCTGGCGCAGCAGCATCTGAATACATTTACTCAAAGACTGGCGGAATTTCCAATTAAGGTCGAAATGCTTTCACGCTTCCGAACGAAGGTGGAGCAAAAAGCTATCGTTGAAGAACTTGCCGCTGGAAAGATTGATATTATTATCGGGACTCATCGGCTGTTATCCAAAGATGTCAAGATTCCAAATCTCGGGTTATTGGTTATCGACGAAGAGCAACGGTTTGGTGTCAAACATAAAGAGTCGTTACGCAAAATAAAAACTACCGTTGACACCGTTGCCATGACGGCAACACCTATTCCGAGAACATTGCAGATGTCGCTGATGGGTGCGCGGGATATGTCGTTGATTAATACGTCACAGAAAGACAGACTGCCGATTATGACTGAAATTTGCGAGTTTCAGCCGGAAGTTATTGCCGAAGCGATTCTCAAGGAGATCGATCGCGGCGGGCAGGTCTTTTTTGTCCATAACAGGGTGCAATCGATAGAGGCGATTCATCGTTATATTAAAAAACTTTTGCCACAAGTAACGGTGGCGGTGGCTCATGGTCAGATGCACGAACGATCACTCGAGGGAATCATGCTTGCCTTTATAGCCGGTAAGTTTCAGATATTGTTATGCACTTCAATTATTGAATCGGGATTAGATATTCCATCGGTTAATACAATTATTATCAATCGCGCCGACCGATTCGGATTGGCCCAGTTGTATCAGCTAAGAGGCCGGGTCGGACGATCCTCTAATCGCGCTTATGCATACTTGCTGGCGCCGTCATATCGCCACATGACACCCGATGCTCGAAAGCGTTTGCGGGCTATCGAGGCACATGCCGATTTGGGCAGTGGGTTTGCACTGGCGATGAAAGATCTGGAAATTCGTGGTGCCGGAAATATTCTTGGAGCGCAGCAGTCCGGATTTATCGAGGAGGTCGGTTTTGATCTTTACACCAAACTGCTTGAAGAGGCGATTGCCGAGCTGAAAGGTGAGGAAGTTATCAAACCGCCCGATACCAAATTGGATATCGATATTGAAATTATTATTCCTGATAACTATATGCGCGACCGGGAACAGAAAGTTGAGCTTTATCAAAAGATTGCCGGGGCACGAAAACTGTCGGAAATTGAATCTATTCGGGACAATATCGAGGATCGCTTTGGAAAACTTCCATTTCAGGTCGCTAATCTTATCGAGGCCGGAGCGGTCAGAATCTCGGCCGCATCGCATGAGATCGAAAAAATTGTCTCAAAATCCGGCATGACCAAATTGATATTCAAAGGTAGTGTCCAGTTCCAGCGGCAACAGATAGAAAACTGGCGTCGGGTGGTGACTTTCCCGATGGAATTCTCACTCGGCCAAACCCCAATAATCAAAATTGATCTGGGGCAGGTCGGACTCAACACCCGCCTGGGGCATCTTCGAGCGATATTGAATAAGATATAATATTCCACCAATATTTGAAGGTCAAAATAATCAAATCAATCGCTTGACAATCGAAAAGTAACATATATATTGCAAAACTGATCGCGGGGTGGAGCAGTCTGGTAGCTCGTCGGGCTCATAACCCGAAGGTCAGGGGTTCAAATCCCCTCCCCGCTACCAAATTTAAGCTCCTGAAGTTGAACGACTTCGGGAGTTTCTTTTTTTGGGGAATTACCTTCAGATACCGGATTTTCTAACAGTTTTCTAACAAAACTTCCAGAAGCGGCAGATGATGACAATCATCGAGACTTCCATAATGAATTACTATTATTACGGACCATGGGACGTCAGAGTACGCTCATCATCCAATACGTTCTTGCTCTGAATAACCCGCCATGGTATTTCTACAGGGGGACGTTGATCACAAACCAAGAAACTAAACAACTAGCTTAGGGTAGTATTCGCTCTTCGTTTCCGGAACCGAGAGAACAGTATTAACAATGCGAACGTCACGCAGGATACAGCTACACCGAATACAGCCGGATCAAAGCTATCTATAAAACTGTAAGTACTATCATCGAATAGTGTGATGTCAAACTGGTTTTTCAAAGTAGATACTCCCCGGTACATCAAAGTCAGAACTGTGGCAGTAATCATAGTAATGAATATTTGTC
>DAOUVS010000105.1 GCA_030667525.1 Candidatus Zixiibacteriota bacterium
GTAATGGGTGGATATGGGATTGAGCTAACTGACGGTACTGGCGGCAGAGTTTCCGGTAACTGGATAGAGGGTTATGATGGAGTAGGTATTTGGGCTGGCGAATCATCAGCCAGAATAGAGAACAACATTATTAAAGGATTTCGAACTTTTAATGAATGTAGCTGTGACTTTCCTTTGGGGACGGTATCTGGAGGAGGTATATATGTTGGTGTTTGGGAATATTCAGAAGTTATCGATTCTCCAATTGTAACAAATAATACAATAATTGATTTGTCCATAGGTATATTGCTGGTCAACGACTTTGGGGTTATAACTGTGACAAATAATATTATCTCGGATGCATCCTGGATTAACCTCGGCATGAATAAAAACTATGCCAATACAAATCATATTATTGAATGCAATAATTTCTTTAACGTTGGCGACAATAATCTTGAAGAAGACTGGCCATACATTTTTGATGAAATGGCTCCTAATCTTATAGGCCTAAATGGTAATATTTCCGCCAGTCCCTTATTCTGTGATGCAGATGCCGGAGATTATCATATCAGTGATTATTCACTATGCGCGCCATCCAATAATAGTTGTCATGAACTTATCGGCGCGCTGGGAATAGGTTGTTCAAATAATTATACCTGTGGCGATTTCGATCTAAATGATGAAGTGACTGTCGCCGATATTGTTTTTCTTATCAATTATTATTTTTTAAACGGCCCACGTCCAAACTCAACATACACCGCAGATATCAACTGCGATGGCAAGGTCAGTCTGGCTGATTTGGTTATGTTAAGTCAGCATATATTACATTTCGGCAGCGCCGACTGCTGCCCATAAAATATATTTGATATCCATTCAAATATACAGATAGAGTCGTAACATCCTATCTATTATAATGTTACTGGATTTTTGTCCAATTATTTGCGCAAAAATCAAACATTTATTTTCAAATTAAAAATATAACCGCCCCAGATTAATAAGAAATCTTCACAGGGTCGATAATATTAAAAGGAATCTTTCTAATTATCCAAACGATAATTAGCGATTTCAATCGAAAATTTTAAGTGGATGTTATTATGAACGAAGCTGCTTATGCCGCTGATTCGGGAATTGGGTTTGTCCTGTTTTTATGGGCTGCCCTTTATTTCTATTTCGCGTTTACGCAATTTAAAATTGCGCAGAAAGTTGGACATCAGTCCCCCTGGTGGGCCTGGGTTCCAATTCTCAATCTTTTCCAGCAGATTCAAATGGCTCGTAAAGAATGGTACTGGTTTTTATTCTGCTTGATACCGGTAGTCAATATATTTGCTATTGCCGTTATCTGGATGGAGATCGCCCGCAGCTGCCGTCAATCGGCCGTATGGGGAATTATGGCGATTGTTCCGTTTCTTAATTTTATTGCTTGGGGTTATCTAGCCTTCAGCGGTGGCGTTGATGCACCGCCGGCACCGCCGGAACAGGCTCCTCGTCAACACGAGCCAGTTGCCTAAAAAAGTTAAAATCTACATATCTATACCGTCGGGAAAATGGAATGTTCTTACCAGTCTCGGCGGTATTTTTATTTAATTTCATTTTAATATTGACTCGCCGCAAAAGCAGCATTATAATAATTAAAATGATGCGGTGCTGTCTAACAAAGACAGAGAATAGGAAAGACGGTGCAAATCCGTCACAGCCCCGCTACTGTAATAGCTACTTTCCAGGCACAATGCCACTGGCTCAATAGGGCTGGGAAGGCGCCTGCGAAGGGTTTGATGCTTAAGTCAGTAGGCCTGCCGTATCCATATCGAACGGTTGTTGTCGTCAGCGAGGGCTGAACGGGACAAAATGGCTTCGCCGCCGGCAACAGGAGAAAGTTGCTGTGTGGCGGTTTTTATATCAGCGAGTCGGAGTAGTTTTTCAAACAAACAGACGGTCTCTTAATTTAGCAGTATCAATTCTGTCTATTATGATATTCTGCTTTTCGACTGTTTTTGCTCAATCGAATCTTAGTCTCACCGGACAGGTAGTTGACAAAAACGATGGCACACTTATTCAAAATGCTCATATAGAGATTGACGGATTAGGCGTCGCTGTATCATCCGACAATAATGGAATATTTTCAATTGAGCATGTTCCACCCGGCTTGTACTCATTCAATATTTCGGCCGATGGTTATTTTGATACGTCTTTGGTTCGAATCGATATCGAATCGGATATAACGCGCTTTCTCAGGATCGAATTAACTCCAAAAATATACCAACTCAATAAAATTGTCGTTGAGGGCAAAAAACAAAATATCACAAGTGATCGTGTTACAATAATATCCCGAAACGAAATAATTCAAAGTAAAAGTAAAGAACTATCAGAAGTACTTGAATCAATCGAAGGGATTTCAATTCAAAAAACAGGTCCATCGGGCGAATCTCAGGTTAAAATCCGCGGTTCCAAACCGGGACATGTTTTGATTCTAATTGATGGTCAAAAAATAAATGGTTCAGGAAGCGGGTTGGCTGATTTGGGCGGGATACCAATCGAGATGGTAGAACAAATTGAACTCTATAAAGGTGGGGCATCTGCTGAATTTGGGCCGGATGCTTTGGCTGGTGCAATAAATATAATTACCCGTCCGGATGGATTGTTTGAAGATATTTCATTTGAGGTCAAAAATGGGTGGGCAAATTGGGGAACCAAATCAACCGATCTGAATATTTCCAATCCAATTGCGGTCAAAAACTTCTCCAGCCGGTGGCATTATACGACAAAAAAATCGGATGGTGATTTTTATTTTTCATATTCGCCTGGCAGTATAGGCGGAACCGATACAACACATATTGGGACCAGAATCAACAACCACTCCAAATCGGATAATTTTTTTGTTTCGGGAATATATAAACCATCCACCAAACTGTTTTTGAATTATTCAGGGCGATATTATGATGCATCCCGCGGAATACCGGATCGAGCCACTCGTCAAAATGAAACAGCAGGTTTCACCGACCAACGACGATTAATAACTACGGCCCTGAACTATAAATCATCGGAGAAACATCAACTCGAATTTGAACTGGGATACTCGCAATTTAAGCAGCATTTTCTTGATATCGATACCGCTAAAACGCTCAGATATGACAGCAAATTTGTAAACGATATATATTCTATCAAACATTATCAAAGTTACCGACTATTGCATGGGAACATAAGCCGATATTCATTGACCTACGGGCATGAATCATTGGATCATACCGATTCATTACGGCCGCAGTTAAGTATGGGGTATTCATCGCGGAATAATTTCTCTATCCAGACATCGGTTAATCAAAAGGTCAATTTGTCAGCATTAAAACTTATAGATATTTTGTCAGCCGATGCTACCATCAGATATGATTATTCATATACTGACAAGGATTCAACGTCATATCAGGATACAGTAAAATCAAACAGTACCGCAAAATTTTCGCCCAAGTTTGGTGTTGCGATTTCCAAAGGCGAAAAGGTATTGTTTATTTTAAGGGCCAGCTACGGAAAATCATTTCGGCTGCCGACCTTAAATGCATTGTTCTGGAAAGGTGATGCTCTCTCCAGTGGCAATCCCGGTTTGAAACCTGAAAAATCGGAGCATTCGGAAGCCGGGTTTGAATTTAAATGGATGAGCAATAGTATATCTCTTTCAAGCGGGATGACATATTTCCATTCGTCTATTAAAGACCTGGTTGTATGGTTGCCCAATTCGCAGGGGGTTTGGAGACCAATTAATCGGGCCAAAGCGCAAATAACAGGACATGAAGATTTTGTGCATATTAGTCTATTGAAAAATAAAATCAGACTATCATACCAGAATACTGTTACAGCTGCTCTGAATAAAACTCCCGGCGATAACAGTTATGGAAAAAGATTGACCTTTTCCCCAGGATATATAACAACTTTATCAGCGCGGTTGAATTTCTCACCTTTTTACCTGTCTTATTCAATCAGGATGGTTGATAAGGCGTACACTTTAGAAGCCAATCCTCGGCCATACCCGTCATATCGACTTGATGATATCAATTTTGGTATGGATTACAATCTGTCGGATCACTGGCAGTTAAAACTAACAGCAAAAATAGAAAATCTAAATAATTTTGATTATGTCCTTATGACATTTTACCCGATGCCCGGACGTCAATCAAGTTTGTTTGTCGGCCTTAACTACAACCTTAGAAAGGAAAACCAATGAAAATGAAAACATTTATAACCTGCCTAATGATTATTATATTGCCGATCTGTATTTATTCGGCCGACAAAATTGCCTACGTATTGAATTCTCTTAGCGAAACCGTATCAAAAATAAATATAACCACCGGCGTAGTGACCAATAATATTGTGACCATCGGCTCCGATGTTTTTTCTTATCCAAATCAAATTGTTGTTCGGGATAGTCTCGCCTATGTTATCGCCTCCGGAACCGATGAGCTACAGATAATAAATTTAAAATCCGAGACAACTATTAAATACATCAATACCGGTCCCTTTTCAAATCCATACTGGATGGCTTTCTATGATTCCCAATATGTTTATGTTACCTTGATGCTAAAAAATAAAGTGGCCAAAATCGATGTCTTAAGCGGTCTGATTGTCGATGAGATAGCAACCGGGGTCAGTCCGGCAGGAATTGTCATTTATGATCATAAAGCTTTTGTCGTCTGTAGCGGATTCGACTTTGACACCTATGCTTTTAATCCAAGCAAACTTTATATTTACGATCTGAGTGATAATTCATTACTTGATGAAGTTGTCGTTGGTTTGAACTCCCAGTATGCGGCAGTTGATTTTTCTGGGAATATTCATGTTGTGGCAACCGGTAATTATTTTGATATCAACGGCGAAGTTTATATCGTTAATGGCGATTCTCATGAAGTTATAAACAGTTTCCCGGTCGGTGGTTCGCCGGGTCAGATCAATATCGGACCGGATAATGTTGCCTATATTGCCGCGGCCGGATGGTCATTAACGGGACATATATATTCATATAACACCGTTACAGGTGAAGTGTATCATAACAGCATTAATCCGCTCGAAGTTGGTCTTAACTGTATGGCAGCGGTACCATTTCAGGATAGCACTCTTTTTTCTGTAAGTTTCAGTACCGATTTTATTAACGTAATCGACTCTGCCGGTGTAGGTCAGGCAAACTATGCAATCGGCGACGGGCCGGTTCATCTTGATTTCAATTATATGCCGGGTGATATCAATGGTGATTTCGCTTTGAACATATCAGATGTAGTCTATCTTATTAATTGGAAGTATAAAAACGGCCCGCAAACTATCACAGCCCGCTGGAGAGCTGATGTTAATGCCGATTTGAATTATAATATTAATGATATCGTTTATCTTATAAATTTCATTTATAAAGGCGGCCGCGCGCCAAAAATCGGTTCGACCTGGCTGTATTAAAAATTTCGCATCAGAATAAAAAACTTGCCTGTAAAACGTCTGTTTCCATATCTTATTAAAACCTTAACTTAAAACGGGAATGGACTGGTGCCGCATAGCACGGTTACAAAACCGATTAAAACCGAAATGAACAATCAGGATAAAATCGCAACCAGAATTCGGGAGATTACCGGTTGGAAATATTCCCCGCAAGTAGAAATAATTACCGACACCACCGAATGGGACAGAATAATCCGCGGAAATGTTATGCGCCTGAATAATCATGACTTTGTTGTTGCCGGCAATGAATATGAAAAACGGTTCGGTATCAGTGATCAGCCGAAAAACTGGGTGTTCGACGTTTATGATCTGGAAACCGGCGAACAGAAAATTATCAAAACGGTGTTTCACGAAGAATTTAATGTCCATATCGGTATGTTTAAAATTCATTGTTTCCGCAGTCCCGAAAAGGAAGGCGAGGTCCTCGATCTGGTTCGTGGCGATTTACGCTTTATGCAAGGTAAAACGATACTGGATGACAAAAAAAACGCGATACGGGTTATCGATTATATTAAGGGCGACTCATTTTTTAATTATGTGGTTGGGATAAAAAAGGATCATCGGAAATACTTCGAACAGGATCTGCCCGGCATCTTATGGAAGCTGACCGACTGTATCGAAGCGATCCAGTTTTTGCACCATAATAATACTTGTCACGGCGATATTCGCAACGATCATATCCTCATTGATGCTAAGACCGGCAAGTATCGCTGGATCGATTTTGACCTCAACCAGTATGTTTCTGATTTTGATATCTGGAGTATCGGCAATATTATTAATTATGCCGTCGGTAAAGGAATAACCAGCTTCAAAAATGTTATGAGGGATCGCGGGGTCTCCGATGAAATTAAAAACAGCCTCGTCTCAGGCGATGCTGCCGCTTTTTATGAGTACCGCATTATGAATTTAAAAAAGCTGTTCCCCTATATCCATCCCAGGCTTAATGATATGTTATTGCACTTTACAATTAAACCGAAAGCGTACTATGAGACGATGGATCAACTTCTTGCGGATTATTACCAGATGCTGAAAGAGGAATTTCCTCTTGCTCAGCCATAACAGAATGAATATAATGTTGTTGAAATATATCAGGCCTTTGGCGGGAGTTTCGTAATGAAAACCGTAATCATTGGCGGCGGTAAGGGATGCCGGGCGATTATCGATCTGGCGCGCGGTTCGTTTCTTAAGGAATTGACCATTGACGTTGTCTGCGTGGTTGATATTGATCCGAATGCCAGGGGAATGATTTATGCCCGCGAGAAAGGTATCAAGACCAGTACTGATATGTATCTGACGGTTCTAAAAACAATAGAATTAGAACTTATCATCGAATTAACCGGCAACGACGAAGTCCTCAGAGAAATTCAGGGGATGATGAAGCCGGGCACCAAGTTGATCGATCATACCTTTGCCCATATTTTTTGGGACCTGGTAAATGCACGGGAAGAACAGCAAAATCATGTGCGGGAGATAGAAGCGGCCGAACGAAGATTTAAAAGTTTTATCGACTCGGCTGATGACTGGATTTCAATAAAAGATAATCAGGGAAAATATTTAATTGTCAATCCGGTCGTCGCCAATGCCTTTCATCACAAAGTCGAAGATTTTATCGGGAAAACAGCCGATGAGGTCCTGCCGCCTGATCTGGCACGAATGATTAAGATGCATGATCGGCAGGTAACCGAAACTAAACGGCATCTTGGCTGGGACGAAATTGTTCTTATCGATGGTGTCGAACACCATTTTCAGGCCAATCGTTTTCCGCTGACCGATCATGAAGGCGCGGTTACCGGGACATGCACTATCATGCGCGATGTCAGTTCCGAAAAAGAGCTGCAGAATCAATTGGTACAGGCCGGAAAACTGGCAGCAGTCGGCCAGCTCGCCGCCGGTGTCGCCCATGAGATAAACAATCCTTTGACCGGTATTCTCGCTTTTGCCGAGGATATGAAAGACGACCTCTCTTATGATGACCCGCATTTTGAGGATGTCAAAGTCATTATCAAGGAAACTTTGCGCTGTCGTGATATTGTCAGGAACCTGCTTGACTTTGCCCGCCAGGAAGCACCAAAACTTGATAATGTCAACCCCAATGATGTTATTGACCAGGCGATGTCGCTGATTGCAAAACTGCCGCAGTTCAGAAATGTTAATATCCAGAAAAATATTAACAACAATATCCCTCATATTTTAGGTGACCTTCAGCAGCTTCAACAGGTGATTCTGAATCTGATGCTGAATGCGGCCGAGGCGATGCAAGGTCGGGGATCAATTATGTTAACTACCGAATATGACCGGCGGCATGACCGTTGTGTCATCCTGGTTGAAGATGACGGCCCCGGTATTCCTGGGAATCTGGTCGATAAAATTTTTGAGCCGTTTTTCTCAACCAAAGGTACTAATGGATTGGGACTGGCGGTTAGCTGGGGAATTGTCGAACGGCATCATGGAACCATCGAGATC
The DNA here is from genome assembly GCA_030667525.1 of Candidatus Zixiibacteriota bacterium. GTDB lineage: Bacteria > Zixibacteria > MSB-5A5 > GN15 > PGXB01 > JAAERC01. The sequence goes on from DAOUVS010000105.1 coordinate 7,912, forward strand.
GATATGGCTGCCAATGGCGGAGCGATTTTCAGGGTTCTTCTCCCGGCTACATATACGAAAAAGAAAAAATGAGATTTTGTAATATATATATTATGGTGATGCTTTAATATTTTTCTTTTGGAGATAAATTATGAGTCAAAAAATAAATATATTGGTTGTCGATGATGAACAGATAATTCTCGACAGTATTCGAAAATTACTGAAGAATGAAGATTACGAGATTTTGACCGTATCCTCGGTCAATGACGGCCTTGAAGCTATTAAAAAAACTGACATTAATATTGTTCTGACCGACTTGATGATGCCTGAAATTGACGGTTTGGAATTTATGCAGATGATCAAAAAAGATAACCCAAAGATCCCGGTCATCATGATAACCGGTTTTGCAACTATCAATACCGCTTTGCAGGCAACCCAACTTGGTGCGTTTGATTATATTGCTAAACCGTTCTCCAAAAAAGAACTTCTCGGAGTACTCAAACGGGCCGCTGAGCTGGTGCGTGGTTTTAGCGAAGTTACAGATTTCGTCGATACCCATACGCCTATGGTTGAAGACACGATAAAAGCGGTCGGCGATAATTCATGGATGATGCTTGAGAAAAGCGGCTGCATTCGGCTTGGCGTTGAACGTTCATTTTTGCGGCCAATCGGCAAAATTCAGTCGATCTATCTGCCTGCCAAAGGTGATGAACTTCGTCAGGGCGGAGCTTATCTGCAGGTTTTCTCGGCTGATATGCGGGCACATACGATCTTGTCGCCGTTTTCTGGTACAGTTGTCGAAGTTAATCAAAAAGTGCTGGATGATCCTAACACCGCATTGCAGGATCCGTATGGTGATGGCTGGCTGATCTGTTTAAAACCATCCCGCCTTGAAGCAGAACGGGAACTGCTGGGGTTGTAAAATTTTATATAAGGTCAATTGATTCTTCGACAACAATTATTTTTTATTCTTTAGATTATTAAGAATATCATTATAGAGTTTTTGTGCAATTTCATTTTCTGAATTTAATTGTAAGCATTCTTCCAGAGTTTTTCGAGCCTCTTCCAAATTTCCCATCCTAAAATGATAATAACCTAGTTCAAAATAAACAAATTCGGAGTATGGTGCATTTTTTTGTGCCATTAGAAGTATATTAAGATTTTTTCCATGCTCCTTTCTTTTTCTATAAATATTAGCGAGATTAAGATATGGCCTATAGGCAGAGGGGTAGATGGAAATGGCCTTATATAAATAGTTGATGGCGTTATTATAATCGCCTATTGCATCATATGTTGTCCCAAGATTATTTAAGGCATCAAAGTTCATTGAATCTACCTTAAGCGCAAGCTTATAATAATGGATTGCTTTTGCAAATTCAGTTTTCTCTTTATATAAATTGCCAAGTGAATAGTATTCTA
>DAOUVS010000182.1 GCA_030667525.1 Candidatus Zixiibacteriota bacterium
GAGGATCTGCCGTTAAGAGAGACTATGATGTAATTTATGACAACGGCACGTCCTCAATTAGTATTAATCTTGGTGCCCTGTTATTTGTCGATTCCCTTTTTGAATATGGAACTATGGAAGCCAAGCCGATCAATGATATAAAAATTGGTCTGGTCTTTAAAAATCTTGCCGCCGAATATAAATATAGTTCTAATGATAACCCCAATCTTAGTTCAGCCCCGGCTGATAAATTTCCATATATTGTTACCGGAGGTTTATCATTTAAAACATTTCAACGAAACCTGCTGGTGGCATTAGATTTGGAAAAAGTGGAGAAAAGAGCGATCGCAGTTAAATTTGGCGGTGAATACAGATATAATAATAAATTTGCACTTAGGACCGGATTAGACGATGGAATAATTACAGCCGGCCTTGGGTACCAATTTGATCTGGGAGAGAATAATATTCTGGAATTTGATTACGCTTTTTCCAGCGCAAGAGTGGAAGAGGGCAGTGATCATCTTTTCGGTTTTCATTTTAAATTTTAGAACTTCGTAATATGCGAATTATATTTTCCTTTATTTTAATTTTAATTTATTGCCTGCCGGCTTATTCTGCGTCAGGAGTGAATTTTTTGTCACTGGAAACTGGAGCCGGACCGATTGGTATGGGTGGAGCTTATACCGCTTATACGGCGGAACCGTATTCAGCTGCTTATAATCCGGCGGCTATATATGGCATAAATTCAGTGTCAGGATCGTTCGGACATGATACCTACTGGAAAGACAGAAGATTTGAAAGCGGGTATCTGTCGTTTAAAAAGGGATCGATTGTTTATAACATTGGTTTGCAATTTGCTGAGATAAGCAATATTCAGGCACGCCAGACAGCGTCCGAGGATCCCGATTTTACTTTTGACAGTCAAAATTTATCATTAAAATTCTCAGGGGCTTTTAAGATAAGCGAAAAAATTACTGCAGGGCTTTCTCTGGGATGGATTTTTGAAAAGATTTCTACATATCGGGATAATGCTTATGCCGCCGATTTGGGCCTGATTGTAACACCTTCTTCAGATTTAACGATTGGTCTGTCTGTTCTCAATATTGGCACGAAGATTCAAATTGACAGCGTCGAAAGTAATATTCCGACGACTCTGCGACTGGGCGCAGCTTATAAATTTAAAAATTTCAAACCGGCTCTTGATATTGTCTATTTTGACAATAATATGTATACCCATTTTGGGGGCGAATACTTTATTAAAGAAATATTGGTGCTGCGGGCCGGATACCGAACCGGATATGATACCAAAGATTTTTCCGCCGGCGCCGGTTTTATCAGAAGAAATATCCGTATTGATTATGCATTTTTACCTTATAAAAATAAACTGGGAGAATCGCATATTTTCAGTTTAACCTTTTCACTCTAATTAAAGGAGTTTCAAAAAGAACGATGGCTAAATATAAGATTGCCTGGATGCCCGGTGATGGCGTCGGCAATGATGTTATGGAGGCTGCCAAGATCGTCTTGGATAAGATGAATCTTGATGCCGAATATATTCCGGCCGATATTGGCTGGGAATTCTGGTGCAAAGAAGCTAGCCCGCTTCCGGAGAGAACCAAAGAAATTCTCCGTAACACCGATTGCGCCTTATTTGGCGCCATTACTTCCAAACCAAAGGAAGAGGCCGAAGAAGAATTGATTCCTGAATTGCGGGGGAAGGGGCATGTTTATTCATCTCCGATTGTGCAATTACGACAGGAATTTAATCTTCGTACTAATCTTAGACCCTGTAAAGCCTATCCGGGAAATCCTTTAAATTACAAGGATAATATTGATCTGGCTGTTTTCCGTGAAAACACCGAAGATCTATATTGCGGCGTTGAGTTTCATCCGCTGCCGGATGAGCTGAGAGAATCAATCAAAAAGCACAATCCGAAAATGGGCAAGTTTGACAAGCATGACGGTAAAGATATTGCAGTCTCACTTCGAATTAACACCCGCACCGGATGTCGCAATATCGTTACTGATGCTTTCGAGTACGCCAAAAAGACTGGCCGCCCGTCAGTGACTGTAGTTGAGAAGCCGAATGTTATTCGTGAAACGTCGGGACTGATGATTCGAACCGCTCGCGAAGTGGCCAAAAACTATCCTGGTATTGAACTTTGGGAGACCAACATCGATGCGATGTGTATGTGGCTGGTAAAGAATCCACTGGACTATTCGGTTATTGTTACAACAAATATGTTTGGTGATATTGTTTCCGATCTCTGCGCGCAGTTGGTCGGTGGTCTTGGATTTGCCTCCTCGGGTAATATTGGAGATAATTATGCCGTTTTTGAGCCGACTCATGGTTCGGCACCTAAGTATGACGGTATGTATAAAGTGAATCCGATGGCAATGCTTCTGACCACAGTTCTGATGCTGGAATGGTTAGGCGAAATTGAAAAATCAAAGAAGCTTGAGAAAGCTATTGCCGAAGTAATCAAAGAGGGCAAGGTTCGCACCTACGATATGGGTGGCTCATCGAGTACGCTTGATATTGCCAATGCGGTTGCCGATAAACTTTGATTTAGATTTGTATATTTTTGGGGGCGGCAGATAATTGATCTGCCGCCTCTTTTATTTTGCAAAAAACTGAACAGAGTATTATCTTATTCGTATAAAAGATAGAGTGTAAGACCGATAGTAATTATCCCCACTTGTATTAAAGACATTATATCGCCAAAACAAAATTGCCATTTTGGCAAAAAATATTGGAGGGTATTGAAATGTGTAGAAAAAAGAGACACGAAAACTATCAATTGCCAGCTTTTCTTATCAGTATTCTGTTTGTATTAGCAATTCAAATTGTCGGTATTGGATGCGGTAAGTCAACTGAGCCAAAGAATAATCCAAGTGGCAGCTTAACTAATTCCAGCGGATGTATTTCATTCTTGTCGACGCCCAAAGCAAGTCTGGTTCCACCATGTTGTACAGGTCTGAGTTATGAGTACGATAGCGAAGATGGCACTCTCTCTTTAACGCATTTTGGCGCAGGTTTTAATTGCTGCACTAATCCATCAGCCGATATAACTTTTAATGATAGCCTGATACTAATAGACGAAAATGAAAGTGGTGATTATTGTTTTTGTTTATGTCTCCTTAATATTGATTATGAATTTGAGAATATTACTTCCGGTGTTTATACAATCAGGTTTATTGAAATTTATGCTACTGATGAAGATATCCCGCTTGAATTGACCTTTGATTTGACTTCAGATCCGACTGGCAACATAAGTATCGAACGAAATCATTATCCCTGGGATGAATAGAGGTCTATAAATATTAAGCGAAAAAGTGGACTGTTATATAAGCTTATCTATTTCATTTTCGTTAATAATGCTTACACCAAGCTTTTGGGCCTTTTCCAGTTTGCTCCCGGCATTCTCACCGGCCAGAAGATAATCTGTATTTTTCGATATTGTACTAACCACTTTGCCGTCGGCATTCAATATTAACTTTTTGAAATAATCGCGTGGTCGTGACAATGTTCCGGTTATCACAAATGTTTTACCCGTTAGTCTGGATGATTTTTTGTCCGTTTTAAATGGAGCAAAATTCACCCCGGCATTTTTCATATTTTCAATCATTTTCAAATTACCGGGATTGGCAAAATATTCGGTGATAGATCTGGCTATCACCGGGCCAATTCCGCTTATCTCGGTTAGTTCATCCAATGAGGCCGATTTAAGCTTATCAAAATCTCCAAAATATTCAGCGAGGATTAACGCCGCGGTTTCTCCGACTCCAAAAATACCAAGAGCTACTATTATTCTGGGCAGTTCCCGCCTTTTTGAAGTTTCAATAGCATCAAGAAGATTTTGCGCACGTTTATCGGCCATTAAATCGAGAAGCAGTAGATTTTCCTTCTTTAAAAAATAAAGATCAGACAGGTCTTTTACTAATCCCTTTTCGACAAGCTGTGTCGCCAGTTTTCCGCCAAGGCCATCTATTTCCATCGCACTGTTAGAGGCGAAATGAAATATCCGCTCTATTATCTGGTCCGGACAGGCCGAATTGAAACAGCGCCAGGCTGCTTCACCTTCAGGTCGTGATATCTTTTGATGGCATGAAGGGCAAGTGTGTGGGAATATTATTGTCTTTTCTGTTCCAGTTCGTTTTTCTTTGATAACTCTGATTATATCAGGGATTACATCTCCGGCTCGCTGAATAACAACTGTGTCACCAATTTTAACATCCAGTTCGTTTATTTCATCTTCATTATGAAGCGAGGCATTGGAAATAGTTGCACCCGAGACAAAAACCGGTTCCAGTTTTGCTACCGGGGTAATCGTACCGGTACGACCGACAGAAAAATCAATATCCTTTAATATAGTGGTTGCTATTTCAGCTTTGAATTTCCATGCTACCGCCCAGCGGGGTGCACGAGAAATTTCTCCGAGTTGTTTTTGTTTTTCAAAATCATTAACTTTGATAACCATACCGTCTATTTCATAATTGAGATTAGATCGAATGCTATTCAATTTCTCAAAATGTTTTGAGACATCATCAATACCCTTGCCCAAAATTAAATAATCATTAACCGGGAAATTCTCGCTTTGTAATAAATCAACCACAGCCATTTGACTCCTCAAACCTGACAGGTCATTGGCCGAGATTCCGTATGCAATAAATTTAAGCGGTCGGCTGGCGGTTATTTTCGAATCAAGTTGACGAAGCGAACCGGCGGCGGCATTACGCGGGTTGACAAACAAAGGAGCCTCTTCAATTTCCATTTTTGCATTCAATTTATTAAAATCAGAACGACGGATTATAACCTCGCCCCGAACTTCAATTACAGGATATTTTTTTGATGTCTCAGCGCTTAGCTTCAACGGAATCGTTTTGATTGTTTTAAGATTCTGAGTTATATTTTCACCATGGGAGCCATCGCCGCGGGTAGAGCCGAGCATAAATATTCCGTTTTCATATACCAGTTCAACGGCCAACCCGTCAAGTTTTGGTTCGACAATATATTCTATCTCTCCGGATTCGCCCAGTCCCTTTTTGACCCGTTCGTCAAATTCAATAAACTCATCTTCAGTAGTAACCTTTTGCAGTGACAGCATTCGAATATTATGTTTTACCGTTTCAAACTGGGGGAGAGGTTCGCCGCCGACTCTCTGCGATGGCGATTCGGTTGCCACGATTTCAGGGTATTCTTTTTCTATCTGAAGCAGTCGATCAAACATCTTATCATACTCGGCGTCAGATATTTCCGGATTGTCGAGTTCATAATACATTCGAGCATGATAATTAATTTTATCAAACAGCTTCTTATATTCTTCCTGTATGTTTCCCGGAATTGTCATAAGCAAAATAAAATGAGCCGCTTGCCTAAAGTCAACTTTAAACGTACCGGACTTCTTTTAAACCGGTTGGGGCCGGGGATATTTTTTGAGCCACAATCGCCGGGTTGCCCTCTTCGCGGTTGAGAATCCCCTCGACCTCAAGATATCGAAACGAGCGAATTGTCTCGGAGTATAAGATATAAGTGTCGGGAAATAAGATAACCTCAAAGGTATCGTCGAGCGTCTCGAAAGTGAGAAATACCATCCAGCGGCCGCTTCTGGTTTTAATCCGTTTGCTATCGGCCCGCCAGCCTGATATTGATACCGGCGATTTATCCGGCTGATTATATATATCGTTCAGATCAACATTTTTGAAATCGGCAAAAAGGATCAGGGGATGAAATGAGGCCGAAAGTTTCAAAATATCTTTTTCAGCCATAAAAATCTCATACCGGCTGAATTGTTTCAATGACGGCAGCGCCTTCATTTTTGGGGCCAAAACATCACTGCCAAAAAGATCGTCTTTACGTCGTTTTCCTTTATGTCCCGAGAGACGGTACATCCAGAAAAGTTTTACCCGCGATGTTTCCAGTGAATCAAAAAAACCGACCCGGATTAATTGTTCGGTCTCATGTTCTGAGATTTCGACCCGTGAAATAAAATCGGCCAGACTGGAAAACGGCCGGTTTCGTTCGGCCTGATTGAGAACCTCATAGGTAATATCCCGCACGCGATTAAGACCGAGATAAATCCGGGAATTATGCAGCGAATCATATTTTCCCGAAATGTTCAGATCGGGCGGCTTCACCGGGATGCCGAGTCGTCCTGCTTCCGCAACATAAACTGCCGAGGAGTGGAGAGTAATTGTAGAGAATATCATACAGCCGTTCGGAATAATATTGATAGCGGTTAAAATCACCCTTAAGAAAAACACCATTCGGAATCAATTGGGCCGCCTTATGAAGCGAAGTCCCGGTTCTGACTCCCAGTGCCCGCGCTTTGTAGCTGGGGCAGGCGAC
>DAOUVS010000007.1 GCA_030667525.1 Candidatus Zixiibacteriota bacterium
CTGTTTCTGGATAATCGGTTCGGTAACACCGGTAAAATCAACTCGGTTACGAATAACCTGAATAGCGCGATCAACGGCATCCTCGCGAGCCGACGGCTCAATTTTTTCTTTCATCACCCTCAGAACAACATGAATGCCGCCCTGCAGGTCGAGCCCGAGACGCATCGATTTGCGTTCGAGTTCATTAACCGAACCGGGCTTGATTTCTTCTATTCTGGTTTTTTCTTCATCGGTCATCGTCCAAAGCTTCAAAGTATTCCAGAAGCCGATGAAAGCCAAAATAACCAAGACGCCGGTAATGGCCAACCGCAAGGTTTGATTTTTCATAGAGACACTCCTTAACAAAAAGAATCATTAATAATTTTTATGCTGATTTAAAAATGGCCAGAGGAAAATAGAAACTAACTGGTACCGGATGGCTTGGCACCAACCAAAGTAAATTCCTCAGCTTTTTTGGGCGAAATAGAAGCGGCTGTAGTCAGCCGTTCATAAGAATGCAGGTTTATATTTCGATTCGGCCGAAGTTCGGTGCTTTTAGTAATCGGCCGGGATTCGTTCAGATTATAAAGAGAAAAAACAGCAGGGATCGAATAATAAATAGCTTTCCCGGAGCCAAAAGGCAAGCGATCGGCAACAGCGTTACCATCAACCGGAAGATTGACATCAAGTGATAGTTTGAAGTCGGTTTGGGGTGTTATTAGATTGGTCAGTTTTTCAGAATCCAACGATCTGATAGTTATCAGCGAACTCCCCGAGAGAGTGATCGATAACAGCGCGATAGCAATTACCATTACACGCACCAGCGTAATAACCTTGTATTTTCTCGTATTTATCTCCATAAATCTTCGTCAATATAGTTGATATCGGAAAATTGTCAATCCAATTCTGGTCTTTATACTTGACAGCAATTATCGGATATTATAGGTTAAGATTTTATATAAAAATAAGTTACGGGAGTTCCACAGTAACCTATTGACGATAAACTGTAAACTTTTTGAGCAATTTTTTTATTATAATTGGAGGATAAATGCAAAACAGGTATTTGGTGAAAGTATCATTGGGATCAATATTGACCATTCTAATGGTCATTGGGTTAATTTACGGCTGCAATAATTCAAGAATAAATATCGGCGACGCCAACGAATTTAAACTCCAAAATGGGATGGAATTCGTTTTAAAAGAAAACCACGCCTCTCCGATGATTGCCTCTTTGATTTTCATTCATTCCGGCAGCAAGTATGAATCAAAATACAGCAATGGATCGACTCACTTCCTCGAGCATCTTCTTTTCAATGGTACCTCCCTTCAGACCGAAGATGAATTATCCGAGGGGATCGAGCGTTTGGGCGGTTATATTAATGCATTCACTCGTAAGGAATTTACCGCCTATCTGGTTTTGATGCCAAAAGAGCATATCGAGTATGGCTTGGCAGTTCAGGCAGATATGCTTTTTAATTCTGTTTTTCCTGAAGAAAAATTCCTCAAGGAGCGCAAAATAATTATCGAAGAGATTAAGCAAGGCAATGATGCCGAAGGCTCGGCCGCGGAAAATTTCTTTGAGACAAAAGCAATGGCCGGGACTAAATATGCCCAGCCGATTAGTGGATATGAATCGATTATTTCCAATATTCCGCGTGAAGCGGTGATTGATTATTACAAGCAGTTTTATGTCCCCAATAATATGACAGCGCTAATAATTGGCGATTTTGACAGAAGCAAAATGGCAAATACGCTTGAAAATATTTTTGGACAATTTGTTTCTGTCGATCTGCCAGTACTGAAACAGGAACTTTATACTCCTCTTACCGGGAAACAGGTTTATAAAACATCGGCTGAGGTCAAATCTACTTATATAAAATATTCTATAGAGGCGCCCCATCATTTAAAAGATGCCTACTTTTCCTTTATGCTTCTGGAGGATTATCTTTCCGATGATGAGAATTCTCCTCTGATAAAAGTACTGAAACATGGTACCGAACCGCTGGCGACTTCCGTATCAGCCTATCTGGATACCAAAAAGGAATTCACCCGGCTAAATATTGATATTATTACTGAAAAACCCGATATGGTCGATCCTATTATTGCTCTCACCGATAAAACCATTCAATCCCTTTCACTCACGCCGACCTCACCGGAACTTTTAGAAGGATACAAAATTACGCGTCGCTGCGAAGAAATCTATATGTCGGAAAAGCTACATTATTATGGATTTGTCAAAGCACCGTTGATGGAAATTACCGGATGGGATTTTTTCCAAAATTTGCAAAACAATATTGATTCGGTTAAAGTGGAAAATCTTGTAAATGCAAGTTCCGAGTATTTAAACGCCTTAAATTATATTGTAACCGCAATTTACCCGACCGAATCATATTCAGGTAAAATCGAAAAACCAACCGGCCCATCAGATGAAGAGGTCAAAAAGTTTTTTGCAAAGCAGCAATACCCAAAATATGATTTAGCATCCGCTAAAGATTTTAAATTACCAACCACTAAAGCAACTGCAGTGGCTGAGAAGAGATATTCTGAGTTTCTTCGGGAAGTATTGCCAAATGGAATAACAGTTATCGTCAAATCAAATCCTGATAGCCGCGTTTTTGCCATAAATGTGCTTGGCAAAAATCGCACCACTACTGAATTGAACGGAAAAGACGGTATCACCGATTTTGTTAACCGCATGATTGAAAAAGGAACGGTCCACAATAACGCCAGTGAACTGGCCTTGAAACTGTCATCGATTGGCGCCAAAGTTACACTATATGATAATCCCTGGATACCGTTTGACGACAGATACACCACCCCCCAATTTTCTTTTATGAAATTTGAGACAATTGATGAATTTACATCACAGGGAATACAACTGTTTACCGAAATGATCGAACGCCCGGCATTTGATTCGGTTGAGATGGAACAGATTCGCAAAGAGATATTCGGATTGATAGGCCGCAATAGCGGATCGACCTACAAAACGGCACGCGATGCCTTTTATGAGAATCTTTTTGAAGGTACTCCCTACTCAAAGAAAATTAATGGTACCTTTCGAACTGTTGAATCAATCACCTTATCAGATCTAAGAGAACATCACCGAAGAATATACGCCCCGGAAAATATGATTATTACGGTCGGGACCAGACAACATCCGGCCGGAATAATGGCTTTGTTAAGAGAGGAACTGCAAAAGATTCCAACAACAGGATTTACGCCGATTGAACCAAATCAACCAAAAAGTATTGCCGAAATCATCTCAGCCCATGAAAAAATGAATAAAGAGCAGGTCTTTATTTATCTGGGGAATCTTCTGCCCGGGGCAACATCACCAGATGCCTCTATTCTTAAAGTCGTCTCGGCGGTGCTGTCGGAGCGTCTGTCCAATAATATTAGAGAAAAGCAGGGACTGGCCTATCAGGTCGGCTCATCGGTGATTCTTGATAAACAGTTTGGCTGGTTTGTATGCAGTATGGGAACCAGCGCGGAAAATTATGAAAAAGCCAAAAAGGCAATATTGTCCGAAATTGAGAAACTAAAAACCGAACCGCCAACTGAGTATGAATTAGAAACAGCTATTAATTCTATCTGGGGATCATACCTGTCGGCTAATTTGTCGCGCATAAACCAACTCTACTATATGGGAGTTTATGAATACCTTGGATTGGGATACGATTACGGCGACAAATATGTCAGCAAAATCAAATCGGTAACGGCCGAGCAAGTATCAGAGGCGGCGCAAAAATATTTTACCACCGAAAATTATGTTATCGCTACCGCCGGGAATATTTAATATTCGCCACGATTGGGAACGATACAAATAAATTCGAAATCTTCGTCATATGGATTGCTGAATTGATGTTCGGTGTTGGGTGGAACAAAAGCATAATCTTTAGCCGAGACTTCATGTTCGACGCCATCGATCATTAATATTCCCTTACCGGAAACGATATGATTAATATGTTCCCAATCATGTTGATGTTTTGGTGTATGTCCACCCGGTTTCATTTTAAAAACCCGCATCGTGTGATCAGCCCAACCCTCAATAGGTCCAACCGGAACTTTTTTGGTTACCCCGGAAACACCATCCATTTCGACTTTGATTTCTTCTATTTCATTATTTTTAAAAACCGGCAAAACAACCTCCTTTATTGCTATCCATTCTTCATTTACTTATCATATACGGAACAAAACAGTTTTTATTTTGAAAGCACACCGGTATAAACTAAATTTATATTATGAAAGACAAGCTCAAAATAATAGGCATTTCCAAAAAACCTGGATGTTGCCAGATTGATTTATCAAATGATGAGCAAGCCATCCTCAGTTGGGAAATTCTTAACAAATATCAGATAAAAAAAGGGTTCGAAATTTCCATAGAGTTTCTTACTGAAATTAAGGCTGAATCTGATTTTATTCGAGCCGAAAACTACTGTTCCTATTTATTGGCACGCCGCGAATATTCATCCGGGATGTTAAAAAATAAACTTTTTGGCAAAAAATACGATGCCGAGATAAGCAACGCTGTTATCTCCAAATTGAAGCGAGCGAAGCTCGTCGATGATAATCGCTTTGCCCAGCTGGCGGTCGAAACGATCCTCCGCAATAAACCGGCCGGGCGAAGTTACCTTATCGCCTATCTGAAAAGTAAGTATATCCCGCGTGATTTGGCTGAAACAGTGGTTGATAAACTCCTGGAAGATGTTGATGAAAAAGAACTGGCCGAAAGGGTACTAAAAAGCCGATTTCGACAATATCTCAAATTTGACCTTGAAACTGCCCGCCGGAAAGCGTATAATTATCTATCGCGCCGGGCAATAAGCTATGGGGCGTCTAAATTTGCGTTTGAAAAAATATGCAAAGAAGAAAAACTGTATAACGAGGAGCCAGACGATTAATATTTCGGAAATCAGAAAAGCATTTGTCGAGTATTTCAAAGACAGAGATCATAAGCAGATTGTATCATCGCCGGTAATACCGTTTGATGACCCGACGATCATGTTTGCCAACGCCGGAATGAATCAGTTTAAAGATATCTTTACCGGGCAGAAAAAGGCGGAACATCCGCGCGCCGTATCGGTCCAGAAATGTATGCGGGCCGGGGGAAAACATAACGATCTGGAAAATGTCGGTCGTACCGGACGACATCACACCTTTTTCGAGATGCTCGGCAATTTTTCATTCGGCGATTACTTCAAAGAAGAGGCGATTAGTTACGCTTGGGAATTTATTACAAAAAATCTCGCCCTGCCGGCTGACAAACTTTATGCCACTGTTTATACCGATGACAACGAAGCGTATGCACTCTGGGAAAAAATTGCGCCGGAACTTAAAAATGGCCGTATTCTCCGTTTTGGTAAAGAAGATAATTACTGGTCGATGGGCAATGTCGGCCCCTGCGGCCCCTGCAGCGAAATTCATTTTGACCGGGGCGAAAAATTCGAAACCGGTCAGGATGCGGTTGTTAACGGTGAGGCCGATCGTTATGTCGAGATATGGAATCTGGTCTTTATGCAGTTTAACAAAAAACCGGATGGTACAATTGATCCGCTGCCGAAACCATCGGTTGACACTGGAGCCGGTTTGGAACGTATCGCTTGTATATTACAAAACGCTGAATCTAACTATGAAATCGAACTATTTCAAAATTTAATTGGTGCTATTTGCGATATCACCGGAGTCAAATATTCACACGAAGCTGCCGGATTATCGCATCGGGTTATCGCCGATCATATTCGTGCTTTGACCTTCTGCATCGCCGATGGCGGCGGGCTGTCAAACGAGAAGCAGGGATATGTCCTGCGCAGAATTTTACGCCGTGCCGCCCGTCATGGACGAAAGCTTAATATGCAGGAACCGTTTATTTATAAACTGGTCTCCCCGCTGGTTGATCTGATGGGTGATGTTTACCCGGAAATTAAAGAGAAGCAAACGCATATCGAATCTGTTCTCCTTGCCGAAGAGGAATCATTCGGCCGGACGCTTGATACCGGGCTGGAACTTTTTGAAAATGTTATTGGAACAATGAAAAAAAACAAAACCGATGTCGTCTCAGGTGAAGATGTCTTCAAACTGTGCGACACTTTCGGTTTCCCGCCCGATTTGACCCGGGTGATGGCCGAAGAGAAGGGATTCACAATAGATGATCATGGATTTAAGCAATTAATGGAAAAGCAGCAAAAGCAATCACGCCAGGCCGTTCAGCAAAATGCAACTAGTACTGAACAGATTAAATTTATGCTCGACGAAATACTAAAAGATGCCTTGCCGTCAGGGACTAAAACCGAATTTGTTCGAGATGTCAATTCGCTTGAGTCAAATATTATTGAGATATTTGAGTTTAAGCAGGGCGAAGTTCCTTATCTTGTAATTATCCCGGAGAAAACTCCTTTTTATGTCGAAGGCGGCGGACAGGTTGGTGATGTCGGGACTATTTCCCATCCATTATTTAAAGCAAGAATCGATACAACAATAAAATTTAAAAACGTTATTGTCCATATTGGGCAACTGGAAGAAAAAAAATACAGTGATATTGAAGAAATAACTAACTTGAATATCAAACTCACTATAGACAAGAATAATAAATTAGATATAAAGCGAAATCATACGGCGACACATATGTTGCATGCTGCCTTGCGGCAGGTATTGGGTGAGCACGTCAGGCAGTCAGGTTCGTATGTTGGCCCGGATAAACTTCGTTTTGACTTTTCACATTTTCAGCCTATGACGACCAAAGAAAAACTTGATGTCGAAAAACTGATTAACGCCCGAATATTGGACGGTTTGGCGGTCACTACATTTGAGGACAGCTTGGAAAATGCCAAGAAAACTGGTGCAATGGCAATTTTTGGTGAGAAATATGACAGTAATGTCAGGGTTGTCTCTATTGGCACTTTCTCAAAAGAACTTTGCGGCGGCACGCACATTGATAATGTTTCACAGATTGGACCGTTTGTCCTGACAATGGAAATCGGTATCGCCACCGGTATCAGGCGAATTGAAGCGGTTACAGGTCGCGAGGCGATAGCAAAAATATTACAGCAGAAAAGTGCCATCTCAGAAATCAGTGAAATCATCAAGCGCCCGGCTGAAGAAATCTCAGCTACTATCAAGGAGATGGGTAAAAATATTATTGACCTCCAAAAAGAGAATAAAAAACTTAAGTCCGAAAAATTCTCAACCGGGACAACAACGGTCGGCCATGAAATAGAAATGAATAAATTCAAATTTGTACCACATAATTTTGGTAAAGTTGAGTCCGAAGAGATGGCCGGGTGGGTTGACCGGATCAAAACTATAAATCAGCCATTAGTCACCGTTGCAACCGGAATTGTTGATGGTAAAGCAACCTTTATGGGTGGTGCCAACAAAGCCTCAGGCGTACATATTGGCAAAATCTCAAAAGAGGTTCTGGCCGAATTGGGCGGACGCGGCGGCGGAAAAGATAGTTTCGCGCAGGGAACCTTTCCATCCGATCTTGACCCTGAACTAATTTTTAGTACATTAAAGAAGAAGCTCGAAGAAACAACTAAATAGCAAAAACAGTTTGATATAAAAAAGGTTTAGTCAATGCAGGTATTTGATCAATTATTAAAAGCCAAAAAAGATAAAGGCGGAGGATTTTTTCTCCTGCTTGACCCTGACCGAGGGACTGAAAAAGATATATTACATCTGGCCGAGGCTGCCGAGGATTGCGGAGTTGACTCGATTTTAATCGGGACCAGCTTTATGCTCAACACAAATTTTCATCATGTTGTCAAAGCGGTTAAAGAACATAGCAATCTGCCGGTCGTGATCTTTCCCGGCGGGCACGGACAGATTTCCCCTCATGCCGATGCTATCCTGTTTACCTCCTTGATCTCAGGTCGTAATCCAAGTTATCTGATTGAAGAGCAGGTTAAGGGTGCACCATTGATCAAACGTTTTGGCCTGGAACCGATTTCAGCCGGTTATATGTTGATTGAATCAGGTCGGACAACTTCAGTTTTATATATCTCCAACACGCAACCGATTCCGCGCGATAAAAGCGACATTGCCGCGGCGCATGCATTGACGGCCCAATATTTCGGAATGAAAATGGTTTATATGGAGGCTGGATCCGGTGCCGATGGTTCAGTCCCGGATGAGATGATAAATATTGTTTCCGAGTATATTGATATCCCGGTCTGTACCGGCGGCGGAATTAATGAACCGATTGATGCCGAACGAAAAATTCTGGCTGGCGCTTCTTTTGTAGTAGTTGGCAATCGTCTTGAAGAATGCAATTCTCTCAGCCTAATGCGTGAATTTGCCGATGCCACCCACACTAAAAAGGTGGTGACAGCATGAACGGCGAACAAAGTCGCAAACTGATTGAAGCTGCCGCATTAGAATCTTCGCAGTTGAGAAGATTAACCGCTGAATCATTATCTGAATCTATGATTGAACTTGCAGCTACAATCTCGGCTGTTATCGGCAGCGGTGGGAAGCTGCTTATTTGCGGCAATGGCGGCTCAGCCGGTGACAGTTCCCACATGGCGACCGAACTGATTGTACGCCTGACATCTGCACGGAATCGTCAGGCTCTTCCTGCTCTGGCTCTATCTGCCGATTCATCGATAATAACTGCCTGCGGTAATGATTATGGATTCGATCAGATTTTTGCACGACAGGTACAGGGTCTGGGAAAAGCTGGTGACGTATTAATTCTGATTTCAACCTCTGGTAATTCAGTCAATTTAATCAGAGCGGCTGAATCGGCCCGTGAGATGAATCTTCTGACGGTCGGATTACTTGGTGGCGATGGCGGAAAACTATTGACATTATGTGATAAAAAACTAATTGTTCCGCACACATCGACACAACGTATTCAGGAGGAACATATTTTCCTGATACATCTTCTAGTCGAATTAATCGAAAGCGATTTGTGCGGGTAATCAAATTTAATCTTCAATTTCAAATCGAAAATTTCCAGCCACAATAGAAATCGCGTTCTTCATTATCGGGTGGACAGGCGATACATTCGGTTTTAATACGCGGGTCGATCGTTTTTGCAAACTCCGTATATTCAACTATTCCAACCGATTTGCATGGAAACGGCGGCAACTCTTTTCGTTTACGAGCCGACTGCACCCGGCAGTCAACCATTTTAAAGACAAACGAGTTGTCGGTCTCCTCGGTGATAGTTTGCTCATTGAGGACTGCGTACAATCTGAAACCGAGTGCCTTTTTTAAAGCATCAAGCCCGCCGTTTTGTTCGATACCGTGACGAAGCATGATCCGTTTCGCCTCGATTTTTGTAAACCATTCCCAGGCATCGGTGTCGAGTCTGATAGCAGTGGCCATATCGGTCTCTTTTTCCACCGCCTGAAACCATAAACCGTCATGCGCCAGCCAGTTTTTGGCAAAATCGACCAGCATCCCCTCCAAAGTCTCCCGGGGAAGTTTTTTCAAAAGCTCTATACCCATTATTGATTCCCTATAATAAATATCATTACATTACATTACATTACATTATGAAGTTACAATTATTTTAATCATACGCAATCGGAAAGTGGGGTCGAAAACCAGAATCGTGGTTTTGGCAAATTTACTACCAAATTTTGTACCGACTCTCTTTTTTTGACTGTAAAATTTCTTATAAGTGGTTTCACCACCTTCCGTTACAGCAAAATGGGTTCGCTTTTCCGTTTTTTGTTTTTTTCGTTCCGTTTTGTATCCCATGATTATCCATATACAAATGGGTGCGAATATGAATCAAGTGTGATTTGGTGGGGAAATTGATAAGAAGTTATTATCCCACAGCCCTTCGTTTATCTCAGGATTTATAACAAGCTGTGGGGCACCCCAACCAAATCTGTCGGGTGCGGCGACCCGACAGCACCTGCAGGGCAGGATCTCCATAATCCTGCCATTATTCTCCAAATAGATTTAATTTTGGCGGGATCGCAGGGATCCCGCCCTACCGCTTCCTATAAATATAGGCCTTGAAATATTTATCATATTGGCTATATTAGACTCAATAACCGGGAGAGAATATGAATAATTTATCAAAGCTGTGTCTGTTTCTTTTTTTAATAATTATTGTCGCTTCATCAGTTTATGGGATGGAATTTGGCAATGTCGCAATTTTTGTAGATAAAACCACTATTCAAGATATAGATAGTATATATGCGCAACTTGAAGGCGATACAAATAAGTACAGCTTCGAATCAAACAGTCAAATAATTATCTGGAATATTCATCCGGGGGTACATCAATTAAATCTGATTGATAAAGATGGTAATGTTCTTAATAGTTTATCAGTAAACGTTTTCCCTAATTTAACCAATAAAATTACTTTGAGTATCAAAGAAAAGCAATTCACGGTCGAAGAGAATGGCTTTGCCGATGCGGCGGGACATATCTTTACTTTCACACAAGAAGAGATAAGAAATTTGCCTGGCGAGATGTCCGACGGTTTGGGAATGCTTGGCAGTGTCAATAACTTTAGTAATTCTGACGACTATTCGTTTACAAGCCAGAGAAATATCACGTGGACTATATCAGAAGTAACCAGAGGCGGACCATCAATCGCTTCCAAAGATATAATCAGTTACGATGGCCTTCAATTACTCACCCAATCGGGATACAGAGCTTTCGGTTTATCATCATCAATGGCACCCGATCTTGCAATTGTTAATCTCAGTGATCCATTCGGCGGATATAATAATTCCGAAATAAGTCTTATTTCCAATTTTAACAATCCAAACCAAATTAAAACTGAAACAGTGATTGGTGAACGTGACAGGAAATTCTATCGCGGCATGGCCGGATATAATCTTCCAAATAATATCGGCTCGATTTTCGGCTCGGTTAGTATCGAAAATCTGGGCGATGCTTTCCCTCGCTCCAATGTAAACGGCGTTCTACCGCACAACAGTATGGATAATGCGGAGTTCACGGCAGGTGCCGGTGTAAATATCTCACCGAAGATAAAATCTGATTTCAGAATGTTTTATCGAAATTACAAATCTGATATTTACAATCATTATTATTATTTCAATCAGACACATGCACCACGAGAAGAAGGTTATCTTTATGGCGGCAAATTATCAGTTTACGGGAAACTTCAGGATGGATTATTCTTTGACGCCGGCTTCGCATTAAGCGGGGATGAAAATAAGACTGGTGATGGTCTCTATTTTGATGATGTCGATTCATATCACCGAGAAAATTGGCCCGGCTCTGGAAATCCGGCAACTGATGGAACCGGCTTATTCTGGTCATGGGATGATATAGAAGGAGTAACGATTGATATCGATGAAGCGCATGTTTTTGACGACTATTATCGCGAACGATCACGAGGATGGAAAGCAAATATAGGTTTATCAAAAAACCTGGATAATTCCACACAGTTATTTTTAGACGCGGCATATTCCGGTTCGACTTTCAGAAAGCTTCAATATCTTTTCCCGGCCAATCGTGACACTATCAATATGATCGATATCGGTTTTGATCGCTATGGGAATATAATTGATGACAATGGTCTCACCGAATTACCAAACCCAACTCTATTGGAAGTATTTCTCGGTGCAAAACATATAACTGAAAATTATACTATAACCGGTGCCCTTGATTATCTTAGCTTTAACTCCAATGTTTTGACTGTCAAAGATATACAAAGACCGTTCAAATACGGTGATTCACTTAATATGGATATGCCCGATTTAACTGATGCTACACCAAAATCGAAGCTTGGCTTCAAACTGGCGGCAGATTATGCCCTGTATGAAAATATCAGACTCTTTTCCAGTTTCAGTCTTAAATATTACATACCAGCCAACAAATATCTGTTTAACAGCTTGCGCTATTATGAAAATAAAATTAAATCTGGTGGATATTATTATTCCTTTGGCAATCCGAACCTTGAACCGGAAAAAAACAGAGCTTTTGAACTCGGTATTTCTTTCAACAAGAAAAACAATTATTTTGCGCTATCATACAAAAAAGAAAAAGCAGACGATATAGTACAGGCGACCACTGTCATCAATGTTGACCCAAAATCATATTCGTTATATTTAAATGAAGATAAATTTGACACTGATGTTATGACATTTTCATACCAGCGGAAAGGCAGTAATTTCTTCAATTGTGCAATAGCAGCGAGTATCAGCGATTTTGAACTGGCAGAGAACAAAATTGTCGCATTGGGGAGATTTAATCCATCGGTGCTTTACAAACAATCATCATCAACAATGCAAAAGATATTATCGCATTTATCTTTTGATTTTTCATTCCAGTATCAACCGGGAGTTTTGTACACTCCATCGCAAGCCGGTTATGATCCGGTTACATTATTTGCAGTAACAAGCACTCCTGCGGGAGCAATCAATAGCTCCAGAGCAAAAGATTATATCGAATTAAATTTGGGAATAACTGCCAATATTTTGAAATTCGCAGGTGGTTCTTTAATCGTGAGAGGCGAAATAATCAATATTTTCAATAGAGAAAATCATCTCGATGTCTATTCAACATCCGGTTCGGCTAGTGCCACTAACTGGCTTACAACCGAAGCTGGGCAGGACTGGCTCGAGGCTAATGCCATACCAGACGACACATCCGGATTAACCGGTGAGGAGAAATATATTCTGGCCTCGGATGATCCGAATAATTTCGGGCGGCCACGGATGTTTCGATTGATTGCAAGGCTGGAGTTTTAGTGGGAATTGGCAGAACGACGTCACTACGCTTTGGCTTTGCGCTACTAAATCTGTCGGGTGCGGCGACCCGACAGCACATAAATCCAATCAGGCAAAAAAACTCTTGCTATGCGCTTTATAAAAAGGTTTAATGGGAGAGGGTTACGACTGTTTAAAAAAACATTGGGATTTTTTAAGTTATGCTGCAAAAAAAGAAGCTATTGACTAAAATAAAAAACAAAATCTCTGAGCTTTTTCCGGGTTTGAAATTAAGCAATAAACTGCGCGGACGAAGACCGCATGTTATTTTGGCTATCACCGGAATACTTTTGATATATTCATTTTTCTCCGGTGCCACCGGGTTTGTCCGGATCGCCAAGTTACATCTTGAAAAAAACCAGTTGGAAAAGGACAATCAGCGACTTCTGGCCAAACTGGTTGATGTCGAAATAACCAAAAAACGTCTGCAAAACGACTCGCAATATATCGAGTTTATCGCCCGCACCAGGCATTTTCTCTCCCGACCGGGCGAGACTATTTATCGCTTCAAAGAATAGATAAACCTGTTATGCCTCAAAATGTTTCCGAAGGAATAATTCTCAAATCGGTCAATTGGAAAGAAAACTCCCGAATTGTCACTTTTTTTCTGGAAAAATGCGGGCGACTCTCGATTGTTGATCGCGGCGGACGGTCAATCAAATCAAAACGCGGCAGGCTTCAGACATTCTGCCGGATGGAAGTAAATTATTTCAAATCTGACAAGACAGGCACCGGATATCTGACCGAAGTCGATCCAATCGAATCTTTCCTGCTTGAAAGGGATGGCTCGCTCGGCCGTTTGACCTTTGCTTCGGCGGCAGTGGAGATATTATACGATCTTCTGCCGGAGGATGAGCCGCAGAAAAGTTTGTATCATCTGACGATGCAATTTCTCAAATTGATCGATCTGGCTCACAAATTATCACTTTATCCGCTGTTTTTGGCTTATTTAATGAAGTTATTATCGCAGTTAGGGTATCGTCCGAATTTTGCCGGATGTGTCGGGTGCGGCAAAGATCTGCAGATAAAAAATAAAGAAAATGGAAATAATGGACTCGCCTTTTCAGCAGAACGAGGCGGATTGGTATGTTCGACTTGCCAAATCGCCGGTGAGTATTATATTAGGCTTCAATCTGAACGGCAAAAGATAGTCTATGCTCTTCAGACCGCCTCTTTGGCCGAAGCGGCAAGTTTTAGTATAAAATACAAAGAGGCCGAAAATATATTGGAGTTGCTGACTAATTTTTTGAGATACCAGACCGGCACCAAAAAGTTGAAGTCGCTGATATTTCTGGAGAAACTGAAAAAAACAAAATTCTAATTCTGTATAGAACAAAAAAGAAACGAGATAATATGGCAAAAAAACCTCAAAATAAAATGGATCAACTGGTCTCACTCTGCAAACGACGTGGTTATATTTTTCCGTCATCGGAGATCTATGGCGGATTGACTTCCTGCTGGGACTATGGACCGCTCGGTGCCGAACTGAAACGGAATCTGAAGACTTTCTGGTGGGAATCAATGACCAGTCGCCGCGATGATATCGAAGGGCTTGACGCCGCTATTTTGATGCACCCAAAAGTATGGGAGACATCGGGACATGTCGAGGGGTTCAATGATCCGATGATTGACTGCAAAACCTGCAAATCACGTTATCGGGAAGATGAACTTGAAGGCAAAACCAGATGTCCAAAATGCGGGAATGCGACTTTGACCGATGCCAAACAGTTTAATTTGATGTTTAGAACCTTTATGGGGCCGGTTGAAGACAGCGCCAGTATAATTTATCTTCGTCCCGAAACTGCCCAGGGAATATATGTCAATTTTTTAAATATAAAGAACTCATCACGACAGAAAATCCCATTTGGTGTCGCTCAGATCGGTAAAGCGTTCAGAAATGAGATCACCCCTGGCAACTTCATATTCCGCACCCGTGAGTTTGAGCAGATGGAGATGCAGTATTTTATTCACCCGTCCGAAGATGACAAGTGGTTTGAATACTGGAAAGAACAGCGGATGAACTGGTATCTGGAACTTGGTATCAGCAAAGAAAAACTTCGCTGGCATGAACATGGCCCAAATGATCTGGCTCATTATGCCAAGTACGCCTATGATATTGAGTATGAATTTCCATTCGGCTGGAAAGAGTTAGAGGGGGTTCATAATCGCACTGATTTTGATTTGGGGCGTCATCAGGAAGCGACCGGTAAGGATATGAAATATATCGATGAGCGCTTTAAGGAAAAATTTGTTCCATATATAATTGAAACCTCGGCCGGATGCGACCGCACCCTATTAACAGTTCTGGTTGATGCCTACAATGAGGACCCGGATCGGGGAGAAAAATCGGCGGTGCTGAAATTGTCACCCAAAATTGCCCCGATAAAAGCGGCTATTTTCCCGCTGGTTAAAAAAGATGGGATGCCGGAGATCGCTTTGAAGATTTATCAGGAGCTAAAAACTAAATTTAAGGTATTTTATGATGCCGGTGGATCGGTTGGGCGGCGTTATGCCCGGATGGATGAGGCGGGATGTCCATTTTGTATCACCGTTGATGGTCAAACCAAAGAAGACGATACGGTTACGGTTCGTGATCGCGACAGTATGGAACAATCACGTCATAAAATCGCCGAACTTTTGGATTATATATCCGAACGGGTGTAGCCTGTCAATTTATATTCCCTTATGTTGTATATATATAACATAAGGGAACTTCATATTTTTAGTATAATTATCTCCAGACAATAAAGTTAAAACAGACCTAAGTTATATATACTCCTAAGGATAGCTTTCAGACACCAGACTTTAGATTGACAAAAATCGATTTTTGGTTATATTTAGAAAATACTGTTACTTGCTTTAGAATATTAGTCTTTTGACGTATTTTTACCAAAAGCTGATATTTTAAAATAAATGAAAATAATGACTTACAATATTTAGGAGCCACCATGCTTAAGCGATTTTGTTTACTGTTGGCAGTTGTTTTAGTTTTACTACCAAATTTCATTCTGGCCGCCGATAGCGACGCCAGACCGGTTACAAACAAGGAAAAACTTGACCAACTCAGTCAATTTTATACCGAACGACTGTCGACCCAACGCACTCAACAATATTATGAACTACTCAATAGTAATAATGAGGCCCAGATGCGGCTAAATAACAACCCCGATATCCAGTTGATGTATATCAGGGAAAACGGACATCCGGTTTTTTATGCGACTGAAAATATTTCAGCCGCCAGAACAATCAGCACCGATGATGTCTGGCCCGGAGGCAGTGGCGGATTTTCGCTCACAGGTTCCGGAACGGCACAGGGAAAACTTGGTGTCTGGGATGGCGGCGGCGTTCTGCTCACTCATCAGGAGTTTGGCGGAAGAGTTGCACAGGTCGATAGCCCGGGCGCTACTCATTATCATTCAACCCACGTTGCCGGGACAATGGTTGCATCCGGAGTCCAGGCGAATGCTTTGGGAATGTCGTATGAAGCCTATCTTAATGCTTATGACTGGAATAATGATGATGCCGAAATGGCAGCCGCTGGTGGCGTTGGCATGAATGTTTCCAATCACTCTTATGGTTCTATTGGCGGATGGTATTATAATGATGGTTACTGGTATTGGTATGGAGATACATATATAAGCGCAGTCGAGGATTATGGATTCGGTTTCTACGGCTCCCAATGCCAAACCTGGGATAATATTGCTTATAATGCACCATACTACCTGATTTGCAAATCAGCCGGAAATGACCGAAATGATACCGGTCCTGGAGCCGGAGGCGGACATTTTGTTTGGGTTGGAAGCGACTGGGCCTGGAGTACCGATACTCGCGACCCGGATGGCGGTTTCAATCATTATGATTGTATTCCCTGGTACAGTAATGCCAAAAATATTATGACGGTTGGCGCCGTTAATGACTATCCCAATGGCTATAATGGCACCGGTTCGGTAGTCATGAGTACTTTCAGTGGCTGGGGACCGACTGACGATGGCCGGATTAAACCTGATATCGTTGCTAATGGTGTCTCGCTTTATTCCTGCTCCGATGGTGGGACCACATCGTACACAAGTTTGAGTGGCACTTCGATGAGTACACCTAATTTATCAGGATCACTCAATTTACTTTTTAGGCACTATGAATCGACTCATAGCTCTATGACTCCATTAGCCTCAACTATGAAAGCTGTTCTCATTCATACTGCCGATGAAGCAGGCAGTTACCCCGGCCCTGATTACAAATTCGGCTGGGGAATGACGAACACGCTGAAAGCTGCGAATGTGATTACGGCCGATATGACTGAAACCGATATAATTATTGAAGAATTATTGTTAGACTCCGAAACCAACAGTCATCCTGTTTCCAGTGATGGTAGCGAACCGATACGAGTTACCATTGTCTGGACCGACCCACCAGGAACACCTCCACCACCATCGCTTAACCCGATCACCCCAATGCTGGTTAACGATCTTGATGTCAGACTCGAACACGTTTCAACGACAACTGTTTATGAGCCATATCTGATGATTCCGGCCACATCCAGACTTCAAGCCTTTATCGGTGATAACGTGCTTGACAATGTGGAGATGATCTATTTGGAAACTCCGCCTGCGGGTGAGTATGAACTTACAATTACTCATAAAGGGACACTTACCGATGCCGAACAGTGGTATTCTCTGGTAATTACGACCGGTACAATTAAATGTTATGATTCTGACAATGATGGTTATGGTAACATCGGATATCCCGACAACAGTTGCCCGGTTGATAATTGCTCCGAGATATATAATCCGGATCAGGATGACCCAGACGCCGATGGTGTTGGCACCTTATGCGATAACTGCCCAGACAATTTTAATCCCGGTCAGGAAGATTTAGATTTTGATAATTTTGGCGATGCCTGCGATTACATCTGCGGCAACGTTGATGATGATGAAAACGATTTAGTTAATATTCTCGATATTGTTTATTTGATTAATTACAAATATAAAGATGGACCTGCTCCGATCTATCTGGCATCGGCTGATGTTGATGGTGATGCACAAGATTTGGTTAATATTCTCGATATTGTATGGCTGATAAACTTCAAGTACAAAGATGGCCCGGCACTGAATTGCGACTAAGAGACGAATTAAAAACGGGCGATCTTTCAGAGATCGCCCGTTTTTTTATGCGAAAATTTGAAATTATGAAATCAGAATATTTAATCTTTTTCTTGCGTGCTTCACTGTTTTTAGTTCAACGTCGCTATTTTTCCTGATGTCAAGATATACTTTATAATTTTCAACTGCCTGTTCTATAGCTCCTGACTTTTCGTACGCAAAACCAAGATAATAATAAACTCGGCTGTCCCATGAAGACCAATTTTGCGGGTTATTTTCCTGATCCTTCAACAAACCTTCAAAAATATCGATTGATTCATCCAACCTGTTGATATAAAGTAACGATATACCGAGCAAATAATTAGAGGGATAATCAAACGAGTCTGTTTCGGCGATTGCCCTTTTAAATTTCTTTTCGGCTTCCACATAATTATTTCGAGCCATTTCGATAGTACCGACCGCATACCAATACTCACCTAAAGACTGGTCACTTTCTTCCAATGCAGTTTTAAAATCGTCTGTAATTTTTTGAGCCTGCACAAAATCACCGCTTTCAGCAACTATCCGAACTTTATATCGAACCCAATAAGTTTTATAATTTTGAGATCTTCGTTTTGCGATAACATCAGCTTTTTCGATCTCTTCAAATGCCATTTTGAAATCACCAAGCTCTTCGTAGATCTGGGCCGGCATATGATGATAAGTCGGATACCATTTTTCACCATGCGCCTTCTTATCTTCAAGAGAACCGAGTTCGAACATATTAAGAGCCTCGGCAAATTTCCCCTGATAGATCAGATTTTGCCCCAGCAACACCTTACCATTTGTCCAGACATAAATATCTTCCACCGCCGCAATCACTTGATAACAACTTTCGGCTCTGACAAAATAGCCAAGATATGTATAGACATTTCCCAAATTACTCCAGGAGGCATGGAAATCGCTCTTTTTCTCCAACGCTTTCTTGAAAGAAGCAATCGCTTCATCATATCTTTTAAAGTGAGTATAAATATCACCGCGGGAATCATATGGGTTCGGCTCGTTGGGTGAGAGAAATACGAATTTATCATTCATTTCCAGCGCCTTGTCTAAATCGCCTAAACGGGCATAAGTGTATGAGAGCAGATTATAACCATCTATAAAAAGAGGATCAAGTTCAACAGAGCGGCTTAAATGTTCAATTGCTTCCTCATATTGCCGCTGTCCATACTTATATGTACTCACCAAATAATAAGCCCGCTTTTCAAAAGGATAATGATCCAATAGCTCCTGCAATATAACGCCTGCCCCGGGCCTATCACCCGAGCGAACAGCCTGCCTGGCATTGATATAATATCTTTCTAATTGGGTGGCGTTATCGGAATACTCGACTGCCTTTTCGATCAACTTATAATCCTTAAGATTTGATAAGTGATAATATACCATCGCAAAGGTGGAATCATATTCCAGCGCTTTTTCAAATCTTTCAACCGCCTCGGCATAATAGGCGCGATTGTTATAATCAACCCCCTCCAGATAATAGCGGTATGCCTCCTGCGAATAAGTCGTCACGTCGGCCACCATCCGGTCGGTATCATGTTGCAGTTGGGAAGCTATCGGCAGATCATTTTTGGTCAAAACCGAAAGAGAATCGGCGAGCGAAAATATTGTAATATTATTTTCGCCGATTATTTTTTGGGTTTTAATTACATTACCGGTTGCAATATCAATAATTTGGGAAGTCACGACAAACACCGGCTCGGTCTGAAGAATGTCGCCTGTTACCACCCATTGGGCATTGGCCTCTTTGACTATTCTTAGCGCCAGTTCTTTATCATAAATCTTATTTTTGTCTAATTCTAATCTTTTAGTTATATCAAAGAGCCGTTGATTGGAAACAATCTGAAGCCCCTGCGATTCCGATAAATCGGTCATTATAAGATTGGCAATTATCTCACCATAATTTTGCGAATCATCGGTATCAGCCATATTTCCAAACGGCATCACGGCCAGAAGATTCTCAGCTGCGATTAAATCATGTTTGGGGCTGATTTCAATTTTCCAGGGCTGTATTAGCAAAATGATCAGCACTGCAGCAACTGCCATCGAGCTGCGCAACCATATCGGCCAACGGCTTTTCTCATCTTTGATCATTTTGGCAAAACTTTCAGATTCGGCGATTTGATGGATTGTATCACGAACTTCCGAATCACACTGAATTAGCCGTGCCGATTTATTGAATTTTTTTGTTTTTTTAAAACAATAATCGCATTCCATATGATGCATCTCAACAGCGATCCGATCATCATCCGAAAGCATACCTAATTCATAGGCATACAGCATCTTTTCAAAACGATTGTTGGTACATCCGGACATTATTGCACTTCTCCGGTCTCAAGGCATTTTTCGAGCATTTTTCTGGTTCGATGTAAAATTATATAAAATCCGTTACTTGATAATTTTAGTCGTTCACAGATTTCTATGGTCTTATACCCTAAATAATGCAGATCAATTATTCTGGCATGGCGGCGGTTGGCCTGACCAATTTTTTTCAGGCATTCAAGAAGTCGCCTCTTAAGAATTGGATCCGCGTCTATTTCTGTTTTGCCGAGATCGCTAACATCGGCAACTGTAACTACTCTGTCTCCCCTTTGGCGCTTTTTCTTGATATAGCTTAATATCTTGTTATCCAGCACCTTATAGGCCCAAGCCTGAAAACTTATCTCAAAAGAAATAGATTTATATTCTTTTGCAATCAGCATCAATGCTTCCTGAGCTATTTCTTTGGCGTTTTCTTCGTCCCATATTCTGCGGTTCGCAAACTGCCCAAACCTTTCAGATAAATATTGAAATAACTTACCCTCGGCTTTTTTGTCGCCACTTTCCGCATTTTTATATAAGTCGTTTAAATTCATGTTCCGCCAAAATAATCAGTTGTTGTCTAATATATGATTCGTTTTTGCCGGAAGCAAGAAGCGAATTATCTGAAAAGATATCATTTTATTTATTTTGTGAAAGAATCTGCATTAGAGGGAACCACAACTATCTGAAAGCATAGGTAAGCAATAATAAGACTATAACCATTGGAGGAACAATGTCTAAACCAACCCTACTTGTCGTGCTGATTCTGTTAATAGCAGGATCACTCGGGGCACAGAATCTTCTCGATCTTCCCGAAAGCGCATCTTTTGATGCTCTTAACAATCGCTATCTGGTATCTAACGCTGGTGATGGCGCAATAATCCAGATAGAAACTGATTTTGTCACGCAAAGTTACTATCAACCAAGTTTGGGTGAATATGCGCTGGGAAATGTGATTTCAGACGATGTTTTCTACACCTCGGTTGAAGGGAAATATATTAAGGGCTTCGATTTGACAACCAATCAATTGGTGATGGATATTATTATTATGGGAGCGGGAAATCTTGACGGCATGACCGCCGACAATTCCGGGAATCTATATGTCGTTGAAACCAATCGAGGAATGATTTTCAAAATTGATGTTGCCGCTCAAACCTATTCTACCTTTGCAACCGGACTTGGCGTTTCCCCTCAGGATCTATTTTTTGATGAAGTCAATAACCGCATACTGGTATGTAAGTACACCACCAGCCCTTCTCCAATTTATGCCGTCAGTATAGCTGATGGATCAGTATCAACTCTTGTTGTCACTACTATTGGTCGTTTTGACGGCATAACACAAGACGATGATGGCAATACATATTTGGTTACTCATGTCGGAGGTGGGCGCATCTACAAATATGGTCCGACATTTACAAATCCACCGGAATTAATTGCAGATTATCAAATCGAACCAGCCGGACCCGATTTTAATGTTCGTGACAAAATTTTGGCCGTTCCAAACTTTTCGGGGGCCAGAGTAGATTTTTTATCATTTAATGATGTCGATGAGGATGGTATTCTTGATTATCAGGATAACTGCCCAAACATATCAAACTCCGGACAGGAAGATTCTGACGGTGATAGCAATGGTGATGTTTGCGATCTCTGCCCCGGTTTTGATGACAACTTTGATGACGACGATGACACTGTCCCGAATGACTGCGATGCCTGCCCCGGGTTTGATGATCTGGCCGACACCGATAAAGACGGAACTGCCGATGGATGCGACAATTGCCCTGATGATTCAAATTCGGAGCAAACCGATGATGACACCGGCGGTGTTGGTGATGTTTGCGACAATTGCCCCGAACATTTTAATCCGGATCAGGAAGACGCAAACGGTAACGATGTCGGTGATTTGTGCGACTATATCTGTGGTGATAGTGATGGTGATGGCACCGTCAACATCTTAGACATTGTTTTTGTAATAGGCTATAAGTACAAAAGTGGTCCGGCGCCTGATCCGCTCGAATCGGCCGATGTCAACAGCGACTTTTTGGTTAATATTCTCGATATTGTATTTCTGATAAATTTCAAATACAAGAGTGGTCCCGATCCGGAGTGCGTGGTCTGGGGATAAAATCCTGCCTCTTTAATTGGGGACAGATATAGAATATATCTGTCCCTTTATTATATAATAATATTTTATGATGACAATCGTGCCAGACGCTGGCGGGTATCACTGACAAAATCAAGTTCAATATCGGCATTGTTCCAGAATTTTAAAATTTCTTCATAATTGGCAATAGCCTCGGGAACATATCCCAACGCTTCATTGGCGATGCCGATATAATATAGACTCCGCATATAAGTAAAACCATTGGTCGTCTGTTCATTACCGGCAACATTTTTACTCAAGATGGCCAATCCATCTTCATAACGGCCGGTTAAAACCAAAAATTTTCCCAAACTTTCGTTGTTCCCGGAACCTCCCTGGTCATATTCTTCAACAAGTCTTTGAATAACCTCAATCATTTTTGCAGTATCTGCCTGAACTACGGCATTAAATGACTCTTCTAAAAGATCAAGCATACCCCAAAGTTCTTGAGGAAACAAAGCTTTAAGATTTCGAACGCCTTCCTCGAGAGCCGGGCGTGCCTTATCCTCAAATTCTGTTCCATATTTAATTAATGTAAGCGGGTAATTAAGAATCAACCTTTCCGGTGACCAGCTATTGGCAACATCGGCATAATAAACTGCACTATCGATTGATCCATATCTATGAAAATATGTTGACATATCATAATATTGACTCATTATCCTAAGGCTATCACCAGTTTGCACAGCATATTTGGCTGATTCTCTTATTTGCTTTCCTGCTTCATCAAATTTACCCTGCCATACTGCTATTCTGGCCAAATTATCATAATATAGAATCATTTGATATGGATCATCGCTATGTTTTTCCTCAATTAATCCGGCATATTCTTTTGCATTATCAAATTCACGTTTGATTATGTGTGCTGAAACTAAAAATAACGGTGCCTGTCGGTCATCCGGGAATTTATCAAGTAATTCTTTGCTAACACTAATCATATCATCGTATCTCCCCATACGGCGATACATACCGGCCAAAGTTACATACGGATCAGGTAAATTGGGATAATATGTTTTCATTTTTTGAGTGTACTCTATTGCCTTGTCAAAATTCTCCATCTGACTATAAATTGCCACATACCATCCCAAAGCCAGCATAAATTTGGGATCAAGCATCATTACCGTGTCCATTTGAATCAGAGCAGCATCAGTATCTCTTTTTAATTCCGCCAAAAGTATTGCGTAAAAAGCTCTGGCTTCTTTGTCATCTGGATAATTTGATACAAACGTTTTCGTTTTTTCCACAGCATTGTCATACTCGGCGTTAATCCAGATATCAATATAAATATCCAGCAGGCTTTTATCCTTGACAGGAAGTTTATCCTGGAAACGTTGTGCTGATTTAAAGTAAGGTACACCCTGCTGACCGCGGTTCTGGAGAGCATATCCCATACCGATACGCATATAAGGAAGTGCAAAAGTTGAGTCTATTTTGATCGCCTTTTCAAAATCCGGCTTGGCGTCATCATACTGACCCTTATTGAAATTCTCCATTCCAATGATATAATACTTATATGCCTCCGGTGACGAAGAAGTAATATCGGAGACTTCAATATTGTTGGCCATCATCTCCTGAGAATTTAAAGATAGGGCAATTTTATGAGTTAAACTGTCAACAAGAACGAACGGATCAACTCCAACAACTTTTTCACCGAACAGAATCTCACCGGTTTCGACATCTTCCAATCGGGCATCGATTCTGATTTTATCACCCATTTTATAATATGAACCGGAAAGCACTGTCGATGCACCAAGCAATCTGGCCGCGTCAACACAATCCTGATGACGAGGATTTTCACTGGTTCTATCAGCCAAGCCATCAAGAATCCGATTGCGACTGATAATTTTTCCGCCACCGCTCTGAGCCAGATCGGTCATCATAATTTCAGGGAGCCCGGCGGTGAGCCAGTCAAGTTCGGGGTCGCCGGTTTTATTTTCAAAACTAAGAATTGCAAGGGCATCTTCTTTAGCCTGCAAAGTACTATGACTGGGCGATTTTGAATTATCAATTATGGCAAGAATTAGTGCAACAATGAAAACAACACCAATAATTGAATATGTAATTTTCGATTTAAATATTCCGCCCTTCTTTTTCCGGTACGCTTCCATCTCTATAGAGCGAGTATCGGTTATGCCACTTTCATGCTGTCGACGTAATGTCCGTAGATCGACCGCCAGATCACGCGCATCCTGATAACGGTCATCAGGATTTTTTTGCAGGCACTTATCAACAATTCGCTCCAATTCCGAAGGAAGTGTTTCATTCTTAGTTCTAATAGGAGCGTGCTTTGATTCCAGAATTTTAGCAATAGTAGAAACTCTGTCACCGCCGTCAAAAGGATAAACACCGGTAAATATTTTATACATCATAATTCCGAAAGAAAAGATATCCGAACGGGCATCGACAACTTCCCCACGAGCCTGTTCCGGCGACATATATGTAACCGTCCCAAGAATTTTGCCATCCTGAGTTAAATCCTGCGAGGCAGTAGCGGTTTTATTTCCCGAATCATCTGAAAACACAGAGTCAAACGGCTTCGCCAATCCAAAATCAATAATTTTCGGTTCACCATTGGAGTCGATCATGATATTATCGGTTTTGATATCACGGTGGACAATATTTAATTTATGCGCGGCAGCTAATCCCCTGACAATCTTTTCTGATAGTCGCAAACGCTCGGTCATTGCTACACTTCGATTGGCCAGATAATCGCGTAGCGATTCTCCCACAATGTGCTCCATTACAATATAACTGATATCTTTGTCGGAGCCGTCCGGTTTGCAGGTTCCGAAATCGTAAATAGACATTACATTCGGATGCGATATTTTGGCCGCCGTTTTGGCCTCGCGGATAAATCGTTCCCGTCGATCATCGTCTTCCAGCAAATCGTACGGTAATACTTTTAAGGCAACCTTACGGGAAAGTTTTTCATCCTCGGCGAGATAGACTTCGCCCATTCCACCTTCGCCAATTTTACTTATTACTTTAAAATGATCCAATTTCTGGTCCGGGCTTAACATAATTTCGCCCTCCTTTTTAAGGCCAACATAGTTATGTCATCCGAATGCGGCGCTTCATTCATAAATTTTTCAATTTTGATCATCAATTCTGATATAATCTCTTTCGGATTTGATTTTTCGGTTTCCAAAATATATTTTTCAGTTTGATCGTCACCATACTGTTCATCTCCGTTATCGGCCTCAGTGACTCCATCGGAAAAAACAAATATTAGATCACCTTCTGATAATTGGACCGAGTCGGCCTCCCAGGTCACAAAATCAAAGGCACCGATCATGGTTCCACCCGGTTCAAGTTTTTCCATCTTTCCATCTTTCCTGAGAAGAAGCGGAGGATTGTGGCCGGCATTGACAAAATCTACTTTGCCGCTCGCCGGATCAAGGATCGCAATAAACAAGGTGGCAAAATCACCCGGCAGGCTATTATTAAATAGTTG
Source organism: Candidatus Zixiibacteriota bacterium (assembly GCA_030667525.1). GTDB lineage: Bacteria > Zixibacteria > MSB-5A5 > GN15 > PGXB01 > JAAERC01. The sequence continues at coordinate 25,714 of DAOUVS010000007.1, forward strand.
AATAGATACTTTTTCGACAGACTGCTTCAGATCAAAGCAATCAACATCATAAAGAATCCGGAAAGATGCGAGAATATTTGACATCAAAAGTGCCGCCCCCATTCCCTTGCCGCTAACATCGGCAACCATAAAAAGGAAACGACCATCGCCAAGCAATGTCATGTCATATAGATCACCGCCAACCAAACGTGATTGTTCCTGAAAAGCGAAAACATCGTACCCATCAATTTTAGGCGGTTCGGCCACTAATAATGATTTTTGAATCGATGAGGCCCGATTAAGTTCAGCCTGAATAATTTCTTTTTCCTGTCGTTCGCTCAGCAGCGTATAATTGAGCAGTTTGGAAGCTATAATATTTCCAAAGGTCGCCATCACCCGCAGATAATCATCATTATAAACATGCAATGGTCGGGTGGTGTCAACATACAGAATACCAAGCACTTTGCCTTCATCAAACAAAGGAACCGCCATCGCCGATCTCATCTCCGACAAAATAATCGACTGCTGCTCGGCAAAACGCGGGTCATTGGTCGGATCGGTTATTAAAATGGCATTTTTATTTGTAATAATCTCATTAACTATCGTTTTCGACAAAGTCAGCTTACCGGGGTTGGAACCCTGCGGTAAAATACTGGCGGCAGTATAGATCTCCGATTGATCATCTGAGACAAACAACACCATCAGCCGCTCGGCCGGAATGATCTTTGAGATCGCCTGCAACGAACGCTCCAGCATGACCTCTTTCGGCTCGGTCAAAACCAGCAATTTAGCCATATCAAATATCGTCGGCAAAAGGTCCGGCATCTCACTGACCTTTTTTGGAAGCGGTTTTAGCGCTTCATTGATAGAAAGAAAAACAGATTTGATAGGTTCATCACCTGAAAGGGTTGTTCGTGGGAATGATGGTTTTGATGAAACCGTTTCACTGTCAGACGACAGTTTAAACTCGGTCTGCCCAAACATTATATTATCGCCCAAACCAACCGATGTCCGACCTTCAATTCTTTTATCGTTGACAGCGGTACCGTTGCGGCTACCAAGGTCAGCTATAAATATCTTCTCCCCGGTTGAATCTACTTCGATTTGGGCATGTAATCTTGAGACTGTTTTGTGCGGCAGGCTGAAATCAGCATTCGCGTCCCGGCCCAGTTGATAGGTCCCCTCCACTAAATCCCAGGAATAAAATTTTTGACCATCGGTGCCGGTTAATTTATACATACTTCCGTTGCCTTCGTTATTAATCGTTCTATGGCTAATAAAAACCTGTTCTATTTATATACGCAGATATTGAAAAAATCTTCATTTATGTTTAATTTTCCATTATTTGAGACAATATAGGAGTTATAAATATTAAATTCAACCAGACTTTTTCATCGTTGCCAGAAATCGGGAGCGGAGTCGGTCACTCATCAGAGCCTTTTTAACCGGCGGCAGCTTTAAAAATCCGCCAATAAAACCGCGCATAAACGAATGACCGATATTTTGAGGATTATCAAAAATCAAATTCTGAA
>DAOUVS010000163.1 GCA_030667525.1 Candidatus Zixiibacteriota bacterium
GACCCAATATATATATATTAAACCCCATTGTTACTTCCTGCTCACGAAATATTTTTCCGGCATTTTTATAATGTAATTTATAAGAAATATCATGATTATATATAGTACCATTTAGAGTAAGCCTGATTCTTCGAGTGTTCATTATTAATTCACTGGTTCTGGCTTTATTTGAACCGTTATCTCGATTATCCAGGGTCAATCTTAACTGCCCTGCAAATTGAAATCTGATTGAACTACTGCTGTCGGCATTATAGATTTCAAATGGTCCAAGTGAGGAATAGGTTTTCTTTGATTGATTTATATTTATAGGTTTTTTGTCCCATTGAGAAAATTGATTTTCCCCCGTTGCTTGTATTGAACGACAGAGAGAAAAAATCAGGACAAAAACCAATTGCAGTTTAATTTCTGGTTTCATTATTTACTCTCCATAATATCAATTCCATTCAGGCGATTTATATCACCTGTTATATTAATTATCCTAAGTCCACATGCTCCTGGCCGTTTCAAGAATGATATCTCTACCTCTTATAATCCCAACCAATTCACCATCTTCCAAAACCGGTAAATTAATTAGTTTATGTTCGACCAGTAAATGCACCGCTTCCATAAGCGGCGCTTCAATATCTATAAAAACTTGCTTTTTGACTAACCTGCTGATGTTCTTATTGCCGACTACTTTGCATTGCGCCAAAAACATGCCGGTGAAAAAGGTCGAATATGGCGAACCACCCAGGAATGAGGGCAATACTAAACTCAATAAATCTGAAAAACGAACAATCCCCAGAAATTTCTCATCACGATCATAAACAAGAGCCGAGCGGACCTGCCCCGGCTGAAAATCTTCCGGTATTTGTTTTAAATAAGCCGATCGTATTGTTTTTAATACCAGATTCATGGGTTCGTCCACATATACTTTGGGATATAGCGAGGAAGATGTCATAAGTTCGGCAATTGTCGGTTCTCGCAGAACTATATCATCGGTGTTCTCCAAAAGCCACCTTATACGATTGCCGAGTTGGTCAACATCAACCGGTTTTTGTATAAAATCGACTACTTCAAGATTGATACCGGCTATAGCGGAATCAAAATCACCATGACCAGTGAGAATAATTACCGGCAGTAACGGTTCTATCTCCCTGATTTTTTGTAAAGTTTCGATGCCGCTCATACCTGGCATTTTTAAATCTAAAAGAACCACATCCGGTTTGTCATTTATAATTTCGCTTAGAGCTGATTCACCATCGATTGCCTCGGTGATTATGAACCCCCTTCGACTAAGCGTGGCAGATATGATCTGACGAAAGGCATCTTCATCGTCGACCAGGAGAAGCTTAATTATATTTTGTTTCATAACATTCTCTCTCATTTAATTATTTATGCCGGTGGTAATCCGCCAAAACCTAATAGCGGCCAGTAAAACATACTCAATAAAAGAAGGACTATAAAGGCCGCCACCAAACAAATAATTCCGACGCGAAGAAAATCTTTTGCCTCCAAATATCCACTTGAATATACAATGGCATTAGGCGGAGTGCCAATAACTAATAAATATGCCATCGATGAAGCGCAGGCTGTAACCAAACCCATAAATGGAATAAGAGTTGTTCCGGGATTGGCAACTGCCGCCATATTCAAGGCGATAGGTCCCACCGATGCCGCCGCCGGACCGTCAGCCATCAGGTTGGTCATAAGGGCGGTTACAACTCCGCCCGCCGCCAGTAGGACAACCCCCGATTCTAATCCAACGGTTGCTAAACCCTCCACAATTGAACGGGCCATCCAATAGGCGGCTCCGGTCTGGTCAAGAGTTCGACCGAAAATAATGGCACCGGCATAGAGCCAGACTACCCCCCAATCAACTTTTTCCTGATAATCTCGCCAGTTGACCACACCGGTTAAAAGATACGCTACTGCTCCGGCAACGGCGATGACTCCAATTCCCAGACGAACACCGGTAAGACTGGCAATTAAATTCTTTTCGGTTATCCAACCAAATAACATCAGGGCAAAAACAACAACCGCGATAATTTGCGCCCGATTCCAACCGCCCATACGGCTGATATCCTGTTTTAGTGAATCTAAAGCTGGTCGTAAATCACGGATTTTTGGTTTGAATACGCGATTAATGGTTATCCAGACAACCGGCATCATGATCAGAACAAACGGCATCCCGTAAAGAACCCATTGACCGTAACCAAAGGATATGCCAAACATATCTTCCATATAAGTCATTATAATCACATTGCGCGCTCCCCCCGATGGTGAACCAAAACCACCAATATTGCATGCCATTGCAATCGTGATCATCATCATTTTTGCCAGTTCCTTATCCTCTGGAATGTTCTTGGTAAGACTATTGCTGTAAAGAATTATTCCAATCGGAAGGAAAATCGCCGCCAGAGCATGATCGGAAATAAACGAAGCGGCCGGCGCAATAACTAAAATCATTATAAATGTAATCCAGGCGACACTAGGTTTTGCCAGATAGCGGAAAATCGACAGGCAGATACGTTTGTCCACGCCGGTCTTAACAAAGGCGGCGGCAAACATCAAGCTCCCCATGATAAACCAACAGGCGTCTGACCAGAACAGTTGAGCGACCTCTGTTCTGGAGACAATCCCCGAAAAAACCAGAATCAACCCTATACAGAAAGCAACACCAGGTAATGGTATCGCTTCAGTTACAAAGCAGGTTACGACAAAAGCTACCATGGCAATACTAACCAAAATATGCCAGGCGGCTTTATCCACCTCTTTTTTCTGCTCGGGAGACAACATTGAATAAGTGAGTTTTTCATGCCGTAATTCCCGCCCTCGCAAAAGTATTTGATTGACTTTTTGCTCATCCAAAGTTTCCAAAAATGCTCGATAGGACTTGAAATGATCGGGATGGCCCTCGATACCCATCTTCTGTAATTCTTTGTCACTCCGTTTTATCATGGTTGCTTTTCGAGAAACGCCCTGGATCATACATCCTTCCAGCGCCTGAACTGCCAATTTCTGCCACTGTTCTATTTCTTTGGTAGGTTTATTAAACAGTTCCTGAGAATAATAATCGAGGACATAGGTTTGGCCCATCTTATATTCTACAGCCACATCCCTCATGCTGTCAGGAATAGGAAGCATTAAAATCACTACAAATAGGATGACCGCTACTGAAAATCGCTTGTAATCAACATATTTGTCATAAGCGGATGCTTTATTATTCGGATTATTTGTCATTTATGCTTACTCCGGAAAAATATTCATACATATTTTTAATCGGGATATCTTTTTTTGATTTCTTTAATAAGTTTTTCTTGTTGTTCTTGAATTGTTTTCTGCCTATTCCAAAATAACTTGCGAATAGTTTCAGCAAGTTCATCGATCACCGGCGGCTTTTTCATAAATTCGCTAGCGCCCAATCTAATTCCTTCTATTGCTGCTTCTGCTGAAGGATGTCCGGTTAGAAGAATGACTTCCACGCTGGGAAAATCATGTTTGATTCGTCGGAGGACTTCCAGACCATCCATCCCCGGCATCTTAATATCGACGACCGCTACATCGACCAAATTTCCCTTTAAGAGCCTTAATCCTTCCTCGCCGCTCTCTGCTGTCATAACCTCCATCTGACGACGTTGAAATACCCTTTTTAGGGATTCCAGAAATTGCACTTCATCATCAATTAGCATGACTTTTATTATTTCATTTCCTGAATATTTCAACAAATCAGGGTCATCGCCGTCTTTTTTAATATTACTTTTGGCCTTATTGAGCGCCTTTCGAATGCGTTCGGCTAATTCTTCCATATCAACCGGCTTGGAGATATAATCAGCAATCCCGTTTTTCGATGTTTGAAAAGCATCATGAAAAGTACTGTGACCGGTTAATAAAATTACCGGAAGATTGGGCAATTTTTTACTAATCTGCCTGAATACCTCAATACCGTCGATATCCGGCATCTTAACATCAAGCACAACCAAATCATAATTGCTCTTATCAATCATATCAAGAGCAGATACTCCGTTAGGAGCAATGTCAACTTCAAAACCTCGCCGACCAAGAGCCTGCGACGATGATGTAAGGAATTCTTCTTCATCATCTACTAACAGGAGCTTTATTTTACTCAATTCCTTATCCATAATAAACCTCACTATAAATTTTCATTACTGACTTATGTTGAAAGCGGCAGAAAAACATGAATCTTTGTTCCTTCTCCCTGAACACTTTCTGCCTTAATCCTGCCGCCCCATGAATACACAATTCCATAACAAACTGAGAGTCCTAATCCGGTTCCTTTACCCGCCGGTTTGGTTGTATAAAAAGGCTCAAAAATTCGCTCCAGAACTTCGGTGGGGATGCCAATACCATTATCCTGAACCACTAAATGGGCGCCATTTTTTTCCATATGTGTTCTTATGGAAATTTTACCACCATTTGGAAGTGCATCAATAGCATTGTTGATCAGATTGACCAGGACCTGTTCAAATTCTATTTGATCAACCAATACTTCCGGAAGGTTATGCTCGATTTCGGATTCAATTTTAATATTGCGGACATTGGCGTGACGTTCGAGAAGGTTAATGACATCTTTTACCCTTGGAGTAATATCAGTCGGTTCCGGGTTCGATTCCTGTTTCCGTCCGAATTGAAGCATTTTTCGAGTGATACTGGCACATCGTTGTACCTGTGCCTGGCAACGATCAACGGAATTGATAATCTGTTCAGATTCATCTGCTTTAAGCTCGGAAATAAGATCAGATATATTGGTTTGCTCGGCGCTGATTATTGCCAGCGGGTTGTTTATTTCGTGCGCCAGACCGGTTGCCAATTCGCCGATTGACGCCAGCTTTGCCGAACGAATAAAGGCGCGTGACATCTCTTCTCGTTCGGCATGGGCTTTATCAATCTGATTAGTCAAATGCCAGGTTGCAAGAAAAGTGGTAATAATCAATATAGCTACAGCGATAATGACAACCCCGGCAACTTTGGCGATTGCCTGATTGACCGGTTCCAGGACGGTCGCTAATTCCTGTTTTACAATCAATATCCAGCGATCATTATTTACCCATGAATTAACAATTATCCAGGTCGTATCATTTTGTGTAATTCTTTGGTCATTGACGCCGCGATTAAAATCGATAACTGACAATGGAGATTTATCAAGCAATGAACCTACTCTGGGTGTTGTCTGATAAATTCCTTCTTTGTTAATAATGAAAGCATCATTGATCTTATCGGAAACACCGGTTTTTACAAGTTCATCAAATCGTTGACTATTAATAGTAGCCCGTAAAATCCATGGGCTTTTTCCCTTCGTGCTTTTGACGGCAATGATACAATGCGGCACTAGCCTGAAACCGAGGAAAACATCGCTGACAAATACTCCTTGTACCATAACCTCTTTGAACCAGTCTGTTTCACGATAGTTTTTATCCTCAAGCTTATAGGGACCGACATAAGCCAGATGGTTGCCTTTGATATCAATAACTCCCAGATCGATAAAACCACCGTCACTGGACTGATTCAGATCTGAAAGAAAATCCTGTAGTTGTTCCGAGTTGCAAATATTATCAATTGAGTGTGATTGGGCCAGCAGATGCAAAAGATGAGTACGGTTTGATATATTGCTTTCTATTGCCTTGGCATGTCCGCTAACCAGTATCCGCATCTGTTCCAATGCCTTCTGTTCCAGAAGTTCTCCAAAAACAATCCAGCCCCCAAAACCGGCCACCACCAAGGGTAGTATCGATACGATCAAAAGGGTCGCGACGATACGCCAGCGAAGAGTTTTTTGTTTGGAGAATGCCATAAAAGTCATTTTTTACCTACTTGTTTCATTTTCATATTTCTAATCGATATTTTAGCAAAGCGTATGCCAAATTTAATTATGTGAACATATCATATTGATTAACAACAGCTTGTCTTATTTAAAAGACTTGACAATTATTTTATTTATATTATTATGAAACGGAAGCATTTCATAATGAAAGACATATAATGAGAAAAAAGAATTGTAATATTGGAAATAGCAGTGAAAAATCAAGAGCTGAGAATGTACATCTGAAAAACGAATCGTTTCCTTTTTTGGCAGCGGTTAAAAGTCAAGCCTTTCATAACGTTCTTGAAATCGCTCAAAAAGTGGCCAAATTCGATTCTTCTGTTTTGATTAGAGGTGAAACAGGAGTAGGAAAGGAAGTTGTTGCTCGATTTATTCATAGTACCTCACCACGAGCCAAAAATCTGATGTTGGCAATTAATTGTAGCGCCTTTCCCGAAACCCTGCTTGAAAGCGAATTATTTGGTCATAAGGCTGGTTCATTCACCGGCGCTATAAAGGACAGGGTCGGAATTTTCGAGCAAGCGGCCAGAGGAACCATTCTTCTCGATGAAATAGGAGATGTCAACTCGATTACTCAATTAAAACTCCTAAGAGTTTTTCAAGAGAGAGAAATATTGAGGATAGGAGAAAATATTCCAAGAAAAGTAGATACTCGTATTATTTCAGCAACAAATCGTAATTTGGAGAAGGTCGTATTGGAGGGGAAATTCCGTGAAGATCTGCTCTATAGGTTACGAGTCATTGAAATCAGTATCCCACCTTTACGTGAAAGACCCGAGGATATAATATCCCTGACCGAATATTTCGTAAAAAAACTCGCCATTAGACTGCGACTTCCAGATTTGAATCTTGATCGTGAATGTCTTGAATATTTCCAAGCCTATCATTGGCCAGGAAATGTCAGAGAATTACGTAATGCGATTGAACAGGCCGCGATTCTGAGTGAAAATGGAAATATAAAAAATGAGCATATGCCTTCACACGTCCTAAATCCCGATTTTAAATTACAGTATTTTGATATATTAAAACCCCGGACTTTAAGGGAAATGGAATTTGA
>DAOUVS010000072.1 GCA_030667525.1 Candidatus Zixiibacteriota bacterium
CAAAAGATAACATTGGAGGTACTTTTGTGAATATTCCAACCGATTTAAAATATACCAAAGAACATGAATGGATAAAAATTGAAAGTAATCTTGCTGTAATTGGTATTACCGATTATGCACAGGGTGAGCTGGGTGATATTGTTTTTGTCGAGTTACCATCTATTGGAGACGAATTTAAGGCTGGAGCTTCATTCGGGACAATTGAGGCGGTTAAGGCTGTCTCGGAAGTATTTGCTCCCCTTTCAGGTAAGGTGGCCGAGATAAACGAACTGCTGGAAGATGACCCGATGGTTATCAATAGCGATCCATATAACAATGGATGGATGATTAAAATTGAGTTCACCGACCCGGCGGAAGTGGAATCTTTGATTTCATCCGACGAATATTTAGAGTTAATTAAATAGGATTTAAGTTTTAAACATATGCCATACATTCCAAATACCGACGAGGATCGTCGGGAGATGCTGGACAAATTAGGTCTACAGGATATTGCCGATCTCTTTACGCCAATTCCGGAAAACCTGAGACTAAAAAAGTCCCTGAATCTGCCACCTGCTCTTTCCGAGATGGAACTATTGCAGGAAATAGAGCAGATCTCAAAAAAAAATAAATCTGATCTGATTATTTTTGCCGGCGGCGGTGTCTATGATCATTTTATTCCTTCGGCTGTTGATTCGATTATTTCACGGCCGGAATTTATGACTGCTTATACGCCATATCAGGCCGAAGTAGCCCAGGGGACGTTGCAGGCAATATATGAATTCCAAACCTGTATCTGTCGTCTGACTGGAATGGATGTCGCCAATGCCTCAATGTATGACGGCGGTTCGGCGGCGGCCGAGGCTATCACTTTATCGGTAGCCAGCAAAAGAAAATCGAAAGTATTGATTTCAGAGACAGTGAATCCATTATTCCGGCAGGTTATCGATACTTATGTAACCTGTCGCGGTATTGAAGTTGTCCTTATCCCGCAGAAAAACGGGACCACTGATTTAGATAAACTGGAAAGTAGTATTGATGATAACACCGCCTGTGTTTTGTTATCCCAGCCGAACTTTTTTGGACTTCTTGAGGATATCGAAGCTGCCGGTGAGATGATTCATAAATCTGACGGTTTTCTGATAGCGTCTGTTGATCCGATTTCTGCGGCACTTTTGAAAACGCCGGGAGATTGCGGAGTTGATATTGTTGTTGGTGAGGGGCAGCCGTTGGGGATACCGCTTAATTTTGGCGGTCCGCTACTCGGATTTTTTGCGGTAAAGGAAAAGCTGATCAGGAATATACCGGGACGTCTGGCGGCACGAACAGTTGATACCGATGGCAAACCTGGATTTGTACTGACGTTGCAAACCCGCGAGCAGCATATTCGCCGTAATAAGGCGACTTCCAATATTTGTACTAATCAGACTCTTTGTGCCACAGCCGCTCTGGTTTATATGACTCTAATGGGCAAGGTCGGTCTTCGTCAGGTAGCATTGCTGTCGATGGATAAAACTCACCGAATCACCGAGAAAATATGTTCGCTGAACGGATATGAATCTTACTTTGACGGTCCTTATATTCGCGAGGTGGCGATAAAAACACCGGTTCCGGCTAAAGAGATAATTGACAAATTGATTTATCAGAATAATATCCTGCCCGGTATTGATGTCGGGAGATTTTATGATGGCATGGAAAATTGTCTGCTTTTGAGTGCCACTGAGAAAAGAACTGATACTGAAATTGAATCGCTGGTGAAGGCGCTGAAGGAATAAACCGATGAGTTACTGCCCAAAATGTAATGAAGATTTTGATAGCGATTTATCAGTCTGTCCGAAATGCAAGACCGGCTTAGATGATGAGTTTGATGTTCCCTCGGATGTAACCAGTGACGGCTGGGTTGTTATTGGTCATGTGAAAGATAAGACTTCTGCCGATTACGCCAAAGAGACTTTGGAATCTTACGATATTCCGGCAGTACTGTTTTCAGAATCGGGATTCTTCGGTCAGGCCGGACTTAATCTGCCATCACCGAGCGGCAAACATATTGGTACTTTTAAGATTCAGGTACCTGCCGAATTGATAGAAGATGCAATTAATATATTGAATATGATTTTAGGCGATAGCTGGGAAAATGCTATTGGTACAGATTCAGATATAAATACAGATGATAAATAATATTTAAATAAATCAGAATGGAGAGTCAATGGAAAAACTAAACAGATCAAATTTACTATTTCTTTCATTATCGTTGGCAGTAGTATCATTGCTTTCGCTTGGTTGCGGTGGTGAAAAGGGCGGAGATACCGTTACCGCCCCAACGATTGATTTTGTGATTGGGTATGAAGAAGCGATGACAACGGCCAAGGCGAAAAATCAGCCGGTTTTGATTGATTTTTATACCGATTGGTGCGGTTGGTGTAAGGTTCTTGATACGGTAACTTATATCGATCCGCTGGTTGTCGAATTATCAAAGACGGTCGTTTTTGCCAAGGTCAATGCCGAAGTTGATACGGTGGCGGCCAAAAGCAATTCGGTTCGCGGATATCCGTCGATCCTGTTATTTGACAGTGATGGTAAAGAGATCGACCGTATTGTCGGTTATCTTCCTGGCCCGGAATTTGTCGAAACGATAAATAATTATCTTAATGGAATCGGTACGTTGGATTATTATAAGGCGATGTCCGACAGTGCACCAACTCCGGAAGTTAATTATTTACTGGCCCAGAAATATGATGAGCGCGGAATGTATGAAGAAGCCGAAGGTTTTTATCATAAAGTAATTAAAGAAAATAAAGATGATGCTGGTGATTACACTTCAGGTTCGATGCTCTCGTTGGCAGGCATATCATTAAGTTTGAAGAAATATGATGAAGCGGTTGAAGGGTACAAGGCTGCTAAAGCAAAATTCAGTGATTCTGCGTATGTCAATGAAGTCGATATTATGATAGGTTACACTTATGGAAAAAAGGGTGACACTGCCGCAGCCATTAAGGCTTTCGAATATTTCTTAAAGGCTCACCAAAATAGTCCTGATACCGGTTATGCCGTGTCTCAAATTGAAAAATTGAAAAACCCTCCGACTCCTGAAGAGGGAAAATAATTAATTATAATTGTTTTGGAAAATGAACGATAAAATTCTGATATTTGAAAAATCGAAAAACGGTGTCTCCGGATGCAATTTACCGGAGACATCGATTTCTGAAGCTGAACTGCTTGATAAAATCCCGAACAAGTTTCGACGGGTCGAAGCTGCTTCTTTGCCGGAGATCACCGAAGGTGAGGCAATGCGTCATTTTGTCGGATTATCGGTTAAGAATCATCATATCGATCGGGGGTTTTATCCGCTTGGTTCATGCACCAAGAAATATAATCCGCGACGTAATGACCGAGCAGCCGGAATGAGGCAATTTGTTTCTTGTCACCCGTTGGCGCCTTGTAAAACTGCTCAGGGGACGCTTCAGATCATGTATGACCTGTCAGAGTGTCTGAAAGAGATTTCCGGCTTTGATGAGATCTCTCTGCAACCGGTGGCTGGTGCACAGGGTGAATTTGTCGGGCTGTTAATTATCAGGGCGTACCATTTGTCTAAAGGCAGATTAAGAAAAAAGATTCTTATTCCTGATTCGGCACATGGGACTAATCCGGCATCGGTGACAATGGCCGGGTTTGAGACGGTGCAGATTCCGTCGAATGAAAAGGGAAGAATCTCGGCAGAAACGGTGGAAAAATATATTGATGAAGATACTGCCGGGCTGATGTTAACTAATCCGAATACGGTCGGTCTGTTTGAATCGGAGATTGAAAAAATTGCGGAAATCGTTCATAAGGCCGGGGCGTTGATTTATATGGATGGTGCCAACCTGAATGCTCAGATGGGGATTATTAAGCCGGGGAAAATCGGATTTGATATTCTTCATTTTAACCTGCACAAGACTTTTTCCACTCCACATGGCGGCGGTGGACCGGGCGCCGGTGCGGTTGGAGTAGTCAAGGAACTCGGGAAATTTCTGCCATCACCGATTTTAAGACCGGATGTTGAAAATAATAATTTGTTGTATTTTGATTATGACTGTCCTGACTCAATTGGCTCGATTCATACTTTTTATGGCAATCTAGCCAATAGTATCAGAGCTTATGCTTATATCAGAACGCTGGGCTCTAAAGGTATCAGAAGAGTTTCAGAAAATGCGGTTCTCAATGCCAACTATCTGAAGGCGCTGCTCAATGATGAGTTTGAATTTCCGTACGACGGCATTTGTCAGCATGAGTTTGTCCTGTCTTGTTCGCGTCAGAAAAAGAAAGGTGCCAAAGCGCTCGATATTGCCAAACGACTGCTTGATTTTGATTATCATGCACCGACCGTATATTTTCCGCTGATTGTTCCTGAGGCGTTTATGATTGAACCGACAGAGACCGAGAGTAAGGAAACACTTGAGCAATTTGCCAAAACACTTTTGGCGATTAGTGGTGAAGTCGATACAAACCTGGAAAAACTTACCGGGGCTCCATTTACCACGCCGGTTAAGCGGCTTGATGAGATAAAAGCGGCGCGGGAGCATGATGTCTGTTTTAAAGGATGAAAAATAAAAACTTGCAAATAATCGTCGATGGAACTAATTAGCCATCGGCGATTTTTATTTATGATTAACTTTAAAAATGTAACATATCAGTTTCCAGATGGTTTCCGAGCGCTGAATAATATCAACCTGAATATTTCAAAGGGTGAGAAGGTTGCCGTGGTTGGCGCCAATGGGTCAGGTAAAACAACTTTTGCGCTTCATATCAATGGCATTTTAAGGGCATATTCCGGGGATGTTTTGGTCAGTGGGTTTAACCCGTCTGTTGAAGCAGAAAACAGATTGCTGAAACCGGAAGTCGGGATGGTGTTTCAAAATCCTGATAACCAATTGATAACAATGACGGTCGAGCGGGAGATCGCGTTTTCTCTTGAAAACCAGAATGTTGATTATCAGGAGATGAGAACCCGCGTCGAAAATATGCTGGAACTGTTTGCTCTGAAGAAATATCGGAATAAATTAACCTCCGAATTATCAGGCGGCGAGAAGCAGAGACTGGCCTTGGCATCGGTCTTAATTACGGAACCATCGATACTTGTTCTCGATGAACCTGATTCGCATCTCGACCAAACCGGTTTGAATATCCTCAACGAAGCAATAGATGATTTACTTTCCAGACAAAAGGAACTAACGCTGGTTAGAATTACTCAGTATTCTGCTGTGGCCGAAAAATGTGACAGGCTGATTATATTTAAAGATGGTGCTATCTTTCGGGAGGGGAAACCTGACGAGATTTTCTCTGATAATCGTTTATGTCAGTCGGCAAACATTGAAGTTCCATTAAAATATAGAATAGAGGGAGGTTTTGATTTTCCTTGGCGGGACAAAGATGCCGGGGTTCGGTCATCCGGCCAGATATTAACTGACAAGAAAATTAAATTGACAAATATTGAATTCGGATACGAAAAGGGAGCTGAAAACAATCTCTTTAATAATCTTAATTTTGAGATCGAGAGTGGTAAAATTTATGGTTTGGTTGGTCCAACCGGAAGCGGCAAGTCAACCTTGATACAACTTATGGCAGGACTATTGAAACCGAATGCCGGCGAAGTTTCATTTGATAATTTTGAATCCAAACCGGGTGCGGTTGTTATCTCTTTTCAGCAGGCGGAGCGGCAGTTCTTTTTAAATTCTGTTAACGGCGAAATAGTTTTTGGTGCCGAGAATATTAACTCGCCCGATCCTCAAAAAATAGCCGATGATTGCTACCGGCTGGTTGGGTTGGATAAAGATATATTTGCCGAACGCGACCCCTTCAGCCTCTCAGGGGGAGAGAAACGAAGATTGTCATTTGCCGCCATTTTATCTTTGAATCCTTCTTTTGTATTATTCGATGAACCAACCTGCGGCCTTGATTATTCCGGTTACGAGCTTTTTAAAAAGCTGGTGGTCGAATTAAAATCGCAGGGCAAAGGTATCTTGATTATCTCTCATCAGGGCGATACGATACTGGAACTGGCCGAAGAGGTTCTGGTATTATATAACTGCAGATTGGATAAATATGAATCTATCGATAGCTTTTTTGGATCGGCCGATTATGAAAATTTTCTTTCGATTCCTGAATTAATCTCTTACCAGAAAACAAATTTCGGCCGTATCGACTGCTTCTCGGAAAATCAACTCTATGAGAAACTGGAATAATCTAATATCGTAAGTCTTCTCGTATTAATAAAATAGAGTATATAGTTAAGATAGTACTTTAGATAGTTAGATTATTCTTGACCACTCCTGATTATTCCTTATACTTTAATCTATTAACCTTTTAAAGCCGCCCGGCGAGACGGCAAAAGGAACAGAATGAATTGTTTACCTGACTCACAAAGTATTTCAAATAAATTAAACAGATCGTTTTTGTTCTTTTTATCATTTTTGAATAATCAAAATTTATTTTTCAACAATAGATTAAGGAGGCAAATTGCCTAAGGATAAGATAGAAACCGTATTGGACAAAAAGGGAATCAATCGGGCTATTACCAGAATATCTCATGAGATACTTGAGCGGAACAATGGAGCCGAATCGCTGGTCATTATCGGAATCCTGACCCGCGGCGCCGATATCGCCAAAAGGATTGCATCGAAGATAAAGGAGATCGAGAGTGTTGATATTCCGGTTGGATTGATGGATATTAATCTATATCGGGATGATGTTCATCAAAAACTTGATCAGCCGATTATTCAGCGAACCGAAATTCATTTTGACGTTGTCGATCGTAATCTGATTTTGGTTGATGATGTGCTTTACACAGGAAGAACCATTCGCGCCGCTTTGGATCAGATCGTTGACTTTGGCCGGCCGAGGTCGATTCAACTGGCAGTTATTATTGATCGCGGACATAGGGAGTTGCCGATTCGGCCCGATTATGTCGGCAAAAATATTCCAACTTCAAAGGATGACCGGGTTATGGTCAAACTGTCCGAACGTGATGAGGATGATTCGGTGCTTATTGAAAAATCCGGTTTGAAAGCGGATGAAAAAACTCCTGCCAAAATGAAAGATGGAGTTAAAAAAACGGCCGCGAAGCCGCAAAAACGGAAAGGGGGAAAGACTAAATGAAACTTCAATCACGCCATCTTATAGGTTTGGAAGGTGTGTCTGCCGATGAGATTTCGCTTATTCTAGATACCGCCGTCTCTTTCCGTGAGATCATTGAAAGGCCGATTAAAAAAGTGCCGACTCTTCGAGGAATAACCGTATTAAATCTTTTTTATGAACCTTCAACCAGAACTAAAATTTCATTTGAACTGGCCGAAAAACGTCTTTCGGCTGATTCAATTACTTTTACCAAAGCGATGTCCTCAGTAAAAAAAGGGGAGACGCTCAAAGATACGGTGCGTAATATTGAAGCGATGAAAATCAATATGGTCGTGGTTAGACATGGGTCATCGGGGGTACCATATTTTCTGACCCAATGTATGGATTCCAATATAATCAATGCCGGTGACGGTTCCCATGAACATCCGACCCAAGCGCTTCTTGATATGTTTACCATTCGTCAAAAGTATGGCAAACTCAAAGGTCTGCGGGTGGTGCTTATCGGTGATGTCAAACATTCGCGGGTAGTTCGTTCTAATATTTGGGGATTAAAAACGATGGGTTGCTCGGTTGCAGTTTGCGGCCCTTCAACTCTTCAGCCTTATGAAGTGGAAAAATTCGGTGTCGATGTTTATACCGATCTGGATGAGGCTCTCGATGGTGCCGATGTGGTCAATATTATGCGGATACAGCTGGAACGTCAGCAGTCGGGATTTCTGGCCACGCAGCGGGAATATACTAATCTGTTTGGGGTGACGGCGGAACGACTCAAACTTCTCAATAAGAATTATACAGTGATGCATCCCGGTCCTATGAATCGCGGAGTTGAGATCACTCCCGAAATTGCCGACGGAAAATCTTCGGTTATTCTGGAACAGGTCACCAATGGACAGGCGGTGAGGATGGCAGTATTGTACCTTCTGTCAGGCAAACGGGAGGATGGAGAATAATGAAAAAGCAAATCTATGATCTGGTTATAAAAGACGGTCGCGTAATCGATCCGGCTCTTGGATTCGGCCACGTGGCTCATTTGTTTATTAAAGATGGCAAAATTGCCAAAATTGAAAATGACAATATTAGTTCACGCAAAAAAATTGATTCCATGCCTGATGAGAATGTTATTGATGCTGCCGGCAAGATAGTTATGCCTGGTTTGATTGATATGCATGTTCATCTGCGGGAACCGGGTCGTGAGGACGAAGAGACAATTGTCTCGGGATGTCAGGCTGCTGCCGCCGGCGGATTCACTACCGTTTGTTGTATGCCGAACACTGATCCGGCGATTGATAATCAGGAGACGGTAAAGTTTGTTCTTTCTCGGGCAGAACTGGCCGATGCCCGCGTTTATGTTGTCGGTGCCGTCAGCAAAATGCTGAAAGGTGAGGAGCTATCAGAAATCGGAGATCTGGTGAAAGCCGGTGCCGTCGCTATCTCCGATGATGGAGGGTATGTTCAGAATCCTCAATTGATGCGTAATGCGCTGGAATATGCCAGTATGTTTAATATCCCAATTATTTCTCATGCCGAAGACGATTTTTTATGTAAAGATGGCGTTATGAACGAGTCGTTTCAATCGACCCGCCTGGGTATGAAGGGTCGTCCGGCAGTTGGCGAGGTGATCGCCGTTTTGCGTGATATCAAACTATGCGAATTGGTTGGGGGTCGTTTACATATTGCGCATGTCAGTACAGCCGGTGCGGTCGAGGCGATCAGGCTGGCCAAAGCTGATTGTGTTGATGTTACCGCCGAAGTCTGCCCGCAGCATTTTTGTCTGACTGATGATATGATCGGTGAAAAATTCGATACCAATCTCAGGGTCAATCCGCCAATTAGAACTAAAGCTGATATCGATGCGATTATCAAAGGACTGGTTGATGGTACGATTGATTGTATTGCATCCGATCATGCACCGCATGCCGAGGAAGAAAAGGATGTTGAATTTGATCAGGCTCCTCCGGGAATGATCGGACTACAGACAACGGTGGGACTGGTTAAAACTTATCTGATTGATAAAGGGTATCTGTCATGGGCCGATGCCATTCGGAAGATGACCCAGAATCCGGCTCGGATTTTAAATCTTCCGGTTGGGACATTAAAAGTCGACTCACCGGCTGATATAACGATCATCGATTCGGATAAGAAATGGACGGTTAAAAAGAATGATTTTCGATCCAAGTCGAAAAATTCGCCGTTTGTCGGATGGAAACTTTCGGGCAAGGTTAGTCATACAATTTTGGGTGGTCGTGTTGTTTATGACGGTAAATAAATAAAATCAAAACAATTCAATTGGGCGGGGAACTTTTTCCCTGCCCAAAGCATTTATAATATTAATCCGGTTTTAGAGACGTCGGAGAGTGATAATAATTTTAATCATTTAAATGGGAGAAAAAAATGGAAGAGTTATTGGACAAACTAATTGACTGGGGATCGCTTTATGGCCTGAAAGTTGTCGGCGCTATTGCGATTTTTATAATCGGTCGCTTTGTTATCGGCATTGTTACCGGTATAGTCAAACGTATTATGATAAAATCGAAGACCGATGAAACACTGGTGAAGTTTATAGTATCTCTTGCTAAGACGGCATTACTTTTAATTCTATTTATTGCTGTTCTTAACCAATTAGGTATTCAGACAACCTCGTTTATTGCTATCATAGGTGCTGTTGGTTTGGCAATCGGTTTTGCATTACAGGGTTCGCTGGCTAATTTTGCTTCGGGAGTTTTGCTGATTGCTTTTCGTCCGTTTAAGCTTGGTGATTTTGTTGAGGCTGGTGGAACGGTTGGTGTTATTGAAGAAATCAGCATGTTTAGCACTATTATGAAAACACCTGACAATAAAGAAATTATTGTTCCCAATAGTAATATTACCGGCGGCAACATTACTAATTACTCGGCCAAGGAGACTCGTCGGGTCGATTTGGTTTTTGGTATCGGTTATGATGATGATATCAAAAAAGCGAAGCAGATATTGGAAAGATTGGTTTCTGAAGATGAACGTATCTTAAAAGATCCGGCCCCGGTTGTGGCGGTTTCGGAATTAGCCGATAGCTCGGTTAACTTTATTGTCAGACCGTGGGTCAAATCAGCTGATTATTGGGGTGTCTATTGGGATATGACCGAAAAGGTGAAACTTACCTTTGACGCCGAGGGTATTTCGATTCCGTATCCACAGCAGGATGTTCATATGCATCAGGTTGTTTCGGCGTAAATTAATTTATATTTATTTGAATAATGGCTCGGTCATATACTTTGACCGGGTCTTTTTATTTCCGAAACAGCACGATTCGGTTGGAATTAGTGCCTTTGGTATTGTTGTCGACACCCCAGATGTTTGAAGTCTTGGTGAAAGACTGTTGATTGATTACAACGCCTTGACATTTAAAACCGGCATTAAGACCTAACGGAATAACATATTCATCGAGATTTATTTTGCCGCTTCTTATCTCACCCACCTCAAAGGCGACCCAACCGTTATTTTTCGTGATCCGAAATAACTCTTTAAAAACCTGGCCCATAATGTCGCACCAATCATCCAATGATTTAGGAATAGTGATATTTCTCTCGACTTCGCTGATATTTATATCGTTAAACCAGCAACGCAGCCAGTTGTCATCGGCATATTGAACGATATTTAAAAACGGGGGAGAGGTGACGGTTAATTGGACGCTGTTGCTTTTTATGTTTTTGGTTTGGTTTGCATCATTAGTTAAAAATTTGGCATTTTTTGATATTTTGCAAAGCTGTTTAATTTGCTCTGTAGAAATATCTTTTAATAATGATTTGGATTTTTTTAAAATAAGTTTTTTGACGTCACGATATGCTGGAGATTGATTTCGCTTTTTGTTAATCTTTATCTGGCTGTTTGGGGAGACCGCCTGATTGGGCGGTAATGTATAGACAGAGAAAAAACCGCTGGAATGGCCGGTCAGTCTGTTGGTGGCCACCATACGAATCCATTCGTCAATAATATCTTCTTCGTTATTGGCTTTTCTATTTTTGAGATAGTCTCTTAATGCTAATATCTCTATTAATGTCTCTGGATGAAAAAACATGGAGAGGTCAATATCAGGCTTCTTTTTTGTACTAATTGGAATTTCGTTTAGCCTTGATTCCAATTCTTCCAGAGTTGGGATATTGAGTCGCGGTTTGGATAATATTTTGTTAAGCGGATTGATGTCGTTGGAAATAATTTTACGGCCCATCAGAGCGGCTTCAATGACAGTTGTGCCGCGTCCACTGAATGGGTCATAGACAATATCATTTTGCTCCGTCAAAAGATTTATAAAAAATCTAGGAAGCTGCGCCTTAAAGCAGGCGCGATATGCTATCTCGTGTATTGATGAAGCCTGTCTTTGTTTTGATGTCCAGTACTCATTGATATATTTGGGATATTTTTTCCCATTGATTTTGATAAATTCGACTTTAGTTTTTTGGTTGGCCTTGGAAGAAACATCTGCCTGATATTTTAATCTGAATTTTCTCAGATATCTATTAATATCAGGCAGTTGTTTTGTTGCGGTTAAGGCCATAAAAATTTTACAACAACTTATAAGTTAAACCAAATGATAACGTTTCTTTGAAGCGGCCTTTTTTGCTTATCTGTTTATCATATAATAGCTGAGCATATAATGAGACAACGACATATTTTGAAATCGACGCGGTGATCTTATTTTCCCAGTTGATATCAATTGTTTTCCAGTCATCGGCAAATTCTGTTCCGGCAAAATCATCTTTTTGCGAGAAGAAAAGTGCCTTGTATAAGGTCAGTTTGCCGACATAGCCGAGTCTTTCATTAAGAACCAGTTTGACGTCGGTGTTGGATTCAATACCACCGTCGCTATTTGTTGCGGTGGTATCGCTGTTTTCAAAACTTTTGTTACTTTTTAATTTGAGAGCAAGACCGAGTCGAGTCAGGATGTCATCTTTTTCCTTTTTAAGCAGTTGTTTGG
>DAOUVS010000087.1 GCA_030667525.1 Candidatus Zixiibacteriota bacterium
AATGCATTCTCGGCGGCCGGTACCGCATTATGATGAATATTATAAATATTGATATCGGGATATTTAAGCATCAGTTCACGAGTCTGTTTTGGCAGTCCGGCCCAGGGAATAACCAGCGTATGAATCTTTTTGTTACGCTCAAGAATCTCTTCTTTGGGCAAACCGGATATAATAACTTCACTCTCATAAACGGCATCGTTTGATTTGCCGTGAGTCAAAACGATATTGGAATCCAACTTAGATTTTAATTGCTCAATCCACTCTTCATCGAAATTTACCAGTAGGTGCATTTTCATTATGCTTATTCCATCTCGGGGTAC
This sequence comes from Candidatus Zixiibacteriota bacterium, assembly GCA_030667525.1. GTDB lineage: Bacteria > Zixibacteria > MSB-5A5 > GN15 > PGXB01 > JAAERC01. Next base: position 321 of record DAOUVS010000087.1, read on the forward strand.
ATCCCCGGTTCAAGCATCGGCAATGGCTGTCCCATATTCTCTGTTAGCAATCGCAGATAATTATAAATCGGATCAGTTTCCATCGATACCCCAAACGGATTTAACTTTTTCCCCAGATTAAACAAACCTTTTGATTTTGGCATCTCAATTATATTAACCGGTTTGCCATCTTCGATCCCGGCCATACTTTTGGCCATATCAATCGCCGCCATCAGCCCGCCGATTTTGTCAACCAGTCCCACCTCTTTGCCATCAAGCCCCGAATAGATTCGCCCCTCGGCGATCTCTTTGACTTTCTCAATATCAATCTTCCGACCGACTGAGACCTGCTTGACAAAATCATCATACAACTCATGCAGGACATCTTCCATCTGGTCGTACTCATCGGCTGTCAAATTCCGCGCCGGAATCTGCAGACCGACATACGGCAACCTGATACCGGTTGTTAAATCGGCATGTTTCCCGCGGCTGACAAAATCAGAACTCATCCCGATTTTATCTCCGATCCCTTTATCATAGACCCAGCCGCCATAAATACCGATCGATCCGGTGACAGTACTCGGCCCAGCCAGAATAGAATCGGCATAAGTCGAAATCAGATATCCGCCCGATGCCGCCACCTGTCCCTGACTGACAATCACCGGTTTTTCCGCCGCACATTTTTTTACCGCCTGGGCCACTAAATCACTTGGTAAGGTCAATCCACCGGGTGAGTCAACTCTGAATACAACTGCTCGAACCGTTTTGTCATGCGCCAATTGCAGGAAAAGAAACTCAAGCCAGCGGGCATTTATCCCCTTATCCATTTCACACTCGCCCAACCCATAAACAACAACAATTCGATCCCGTGCACCCCAATCAGTTTTGGGAAGTGTATTATTTAATATATTGTTTCTCGATATCGCCCCCAGTCCGGTTCCGGTTAATTCTTTTATAATTTTACTTCTATCCGACCATCGCCCCAGAGTGTCAACCAGATTTGATTCAATTGCTTTATTTGGCAAAACATAAGTTACATCATCAACCAACCGGTCAAATTCATCGGCCGTTATCCCTCTCATAAAACAGACATTTTCTCGCACCAATTCATACCGATCATCAATATAAGCCTGATTTTGCTCCCGGTCGGTTTCAGACATCTTGTCATGACTATACATCTCCGGTGCCGATTTATATTTATTAAATCGCCACGGATCAAAACCAAGTCCGAGTTTATCTAAGGTCCCTTTCAAGTAAGTCCGTCCCATCGCAAATCCGGCCAGACGAATCGACCCGGACGGATCAAGAACAATCTTATCGGCGACCGAGGCGAAATGATATTGCACCATTCCGGCATTATCGATAAAAACAATAACCTGTTTCCCAAATTCTTTGGCCCGTTTTAGCTCCTCACGGATCTCCCAGGCATGTTCGGGATAGATTCGCATACCTGACAGATTCAGAACCAGAGCGGCGACACGAGGATCATCAATGGCGGCCCGGATATCTGTTAGAATATCCATAAAACGCCTGGTTCCGGCATCAAATAAAACGTACTTATTATATCCGACAGTACCTTTTAGATTCATCGGCACATATTTTTTATTTCGATTTACCGCTTCATCGATATAACTCGGCCGCATCCCGCCGTATCGAAAAGTTATCGTATGTCTGGAGATTTTATCATTGGCAATATGAGGTTGAGCTCCAACGCTGGTATTACCGAGACAGATATTGATTCCCACCGTAAAAGATTTATCTTTAAAGAACCGTCCCATCAGATTAATCCCACGTGCCGGTTCAAGAATAATTCCCCAACTGGAAGGCGAATCCCATAATTTATCACCACGCTTTAAGGCGATATCGCCAAAAAAAGTAATCAACCGGTTTTCAAAAGGCCGGAATCCAATTTCCCCAATCGTTTCGCTCCACCGACTTTCCAGCGACATCCGATGGGTCAGCCCCAGCGATATTATTCGTCCCGACCGGGAAATAGCCGATAAAACCAGTTCCTTTTCAAATCCTGATTGTTTATCGCCGCCAAACCAGCTGTACCCAATTCCAAAAGCATCGGCTTCCCGACCAAATGCAAGCGAAAGCTGATATTGATTAAAGTCATAATCTCCGGAACGACGATGAATCATTCCAAAACCCAAGCCATGAACTCCTCCAAATAGCGACCAGTCTCTCAAAGATCGATCCTGCTCCCGTTCAAGAGTCCAGTTAAATTGATATTCCGGATTCTTCAAAAAATGCAGATTAGCCGGATTAGCCATTCCCAGCACACCTTCCTGAAAAACCGAAGGTGACGCATTCAAAAAGTAAAATCGATCGTAAAACGATGGTGTTTGCCCGAAAACGCTTATCCCGATCAGTAACAATAGTGCAGATATAACGGCGATCTTAATTATTTTCATAAATTCTCCCAATTCTATAATGTACTGCAAAATAAAACAACCATACCGTATTAAAGCAAGTAGATAAATATCCCGGTTGACGGATGAAATTCTTATGAGTATATTGGCTCCCCGTTATGATAGAACAAGACAAAAAGATGAATAAAGGAATTCAGAAAATATTTTCTGAGGTCCCGAAACGGTATGAACTGATTAATCATCTGTTGACCTTTGGCGCAGATATTTATTGTCGTAAAAAAGCAGTCGCCATGGCTGTGGAAAGTGTTATAACGAAGAGTGGCGAAGCCACCGAGAGCGGCAGTGCCGCCTGGGTCGACATTTGTAGCGGAACCGGCGAAACGGTTGTGAATCTTAGCAAACATGCTGACGAAAAAACAACCCTGATTGCGGCCGATTTTTCTCTGCCGATGCTCAATATCGCTCGCAAAAAACCGGAAGCCAAAAATATTAACTTTGTCCTGACCGATGCTCGCAATCTTCCGTTTGCCGATAATTCAATCGACCTGATAACTATTTCATTTGCCACTCGTAATCTGAATACAAATCGTGAAATATTGATAAACACATTTTCTGAATTTCAAAGAGTTCTTAAACCGACCGGCCGGTTTATAAACCTCGAAACCAGCCAACCGCCAAACAGGTTTTTCAGAAAATTGATGCATCTGTTTGTCGGAATCACAGTCAGAAGAATCGGCGCCGCTTTGTCCGGCTCAAAGCCGGGATATGTTTATCTGTCTCACACTATCCCTAGATTTTATCCTGCCGATGAACTGTCCAAAATACTAAACGAAGCCGGATTTTCAAAAGTCTCTTATAAACGGCTCTATTTTGGTTTTATGGCGATTCACAAAGCTGAATTGTAAATAATATCCCGAATTTACTACATTAAACAAATAGGACTATATAAACGTCCATTTATTAAGATTAGGGGAGGATTAATGAATAAGTTTACTGGAATCTGCTTAATTCCGTTTATTATATTATTTTTTGGAAATAATTCAGGCTTTTCCCAAGATTTTCCAACAGACATCGGCAGTATAGTTATATCCGGGTCATTTTCAAGTAAATCATCTGATGATACACCATTTGCAGATTATAAAAAAAGAGTCAACCTGTCAGGGTCATTTAATTATTTACTTTTTTTGGATGTTTCCTTAGGAATTTGGACGGAGTATGAAAAAAATTCATCAGGATCAAGCTATCGGTCCGATTTTGCATTTGGACCGCAATTAAACTGGTATATTGGGGGACATATGCATAAAACAGAATTGGGCGGTGATTTTTATCAATATTTCGGATTAGGAATTTTGCACAGAAAATGGAAAAGGAATCAGCATGTAATTGATACGGGTAATGGCGACTATGAATTGTCAACCCATTCGAGTTATATGTATCGCCTCAGTTTTGGTATGATGATTTTGGTAAATAGTAATATTGGTGTTTTTGGAGAAGCGGCCGCAAATTTATTCATCAGCCATCAATCTAGCGTTCCGGCTGGCGAAGCAACGTTGGATTTTGGCCTAATATTGTTTTTATATTAAAATATCTTAGTCTTTAACAACCGTAAATCACACCAAAAATCTCCGCAACTTCCCTTGTTTTTTCTCGTATTTTATATTTATTAGGCAACAATATGCTGGAACTAAAAAACTATTAATATAAACAAGTGAGAAGGGACCTATGATTTCCAAAAACCTATCAAAAACTTTTCTGATGCTTGCTTTGATGACTTTGATCATTTTCTCAGGATCAATTGTATCGGCGCAGGTAGATGAAGCCCCCACTCGCGATCAGATCGAGGACAAATACAAATGGAATCTGAAAGATCTATTTGCCACCGATGATGATTGGGAAAGAACCTACAAAGAAGCTGGCGAAGCAAACGTTTTATTTGAAAAGTATAAAGGCAAATTAGGCAGTTCCGCCGATCTAATGGCCGAATGCCTGTTATTAAGCGATTCTCTTGGCGGGTGGGTGCATCGCCTCTGGGTGTATTCCGGTCTTAGTAACGATCAGGATCAATCAGTTGGTAAATACCAGGAGTATTATCAGCAGATGTCATCTCTGCGGGCACAAAAAAGCCAGGCAACATCATTTATTCAACCGGAAATACTGGCTATTGACAATGATAAATTGATGTCATTTCTCGATGAAAGTGAAAAATTACAGCAGTATAGATTTTATATCGAAGATCTTATTCGCCAGAAAGAGCATATCTTATCACCTGAAGAGGAAGAAATTCTCGCCTCGGCGGCCAGCGTCACCGATGCCGCCCGGCAGATTTTTGATATGATGGATAATGTCGATATTTCATTCGGTACTATTGTTGATGGAGATGGAAACGAAGTTGAATTAACCCGCCAACGTTACAGCAAAATGTTGGAATCACAGGATCGTGATCTCCGCAAACGAGCCAGCGATAAATATGAATCATCTTTTATGCCATACGAGAACACTCTCGGCGCAACTTTGGCCGCGTCTGTGACCAATGATTATTTTTATGCCAAAACCCGCGGATACGAAACCTGCCTCGATATGGTCCTTGATGGTGTAAATATTCCAAAGGAAGTCTTTTTCAATCTGATTGAAACGGTCAACGAAAATTTGGAGCCGCGTCACAGATATAATTCTTTACGTAAGAAGATTCTTGGCGTTGACACTCTTTATAAGTATGACATGTATATTCCGCTTGTTCCGGTTTCGAGTATGGAATTTACTTATGAAGAAGCGGTTGAAACTGTTTTGGCCGCTCTCAAACCGCTCGGGGAAAAATATGTCAAAGAAGTCAAAAATATTTTTGATTCCCGCTGGATTGATGTTTACGAAACCAAAGATAAGTACGGCGGCGGATATAACTGGGGAACTTACGCGGTTCATCCCTATATCCTGATGAATTACAGCGGTTCAATCCAAAATGTTTTTACGTTGGCTCATGAAATCGGTCATGCCATGCATGCCATTTATACAAATGAAAATGAACCATATACATATGCCGGACATTCAAGGCTTTGCGCTGAAATGGCCTCGAATTGTAACGAAGCTTTATTGCTGGATTATTTCCTGAAAACTTTAACTGACAAAAACGATAAATTATATTTGCTTAATTATAGTCTCCAGAAGATCGAAGGCACATTTTTTACTCAAACCATGTTTTCCGAGTTTGAGGTGAAGGCTCACGAAACAATCGAATCTGGCGGCGCTCTTTCAGCCGAAAATATGCGGGCGATGTATCGTGAGATTTATGAAAAATATCAGGGTCCGGAATTCTTCCTCGAAGAAAACAAAGATATTGGATGTTTAAGAATTAGCCATTTTTATCGTCAATATTATGTCTATTCCTATGCCTCAAGTTATGCCGCATCACAGATGCTGGCGACAAGGATTCTAAATGGTGAAAAAGGTGCAATCGAAGATTTTTATGAATTCCTAAGCACCGGAACCTCGTTACACCCGGTTGACATTATCAAAAAAGCCGGAATTGATATTACAACCACCGCTCCTTATGAAAATGTGATTAAAATATACTCAGATTTGGTCGATCAATATGAGCAATTGCTTGAACAATAAGACTAAAATCTGAGGATTTCTCTGATTTTGATACAATCCGGCTGTTTTTTTAAATAGCCGGATTTTTTTGGTTAATTTTATACGCTATTTTTTTCCATAGAATTCTGGACAAATCAAAATCTATTTATTATATATACCGACCAAACAGGTTAACTTATTAGGAGATGTTATGATTCTAAGATTAGTACTTGCTTTGTTGCTTTTGGCCGGTGCGGCCGGATGTCAGAGCGATGACACCGCAAAAACGGAAACAGCCGCAACCGATACCGCGGCAACCGAAACAGTCGCGACCGAAACAACCGATGGTGGCGAAACTATGGAAGGAACTGCTGTGGACGAAAATGAAGTCACAACCGAATCGGGTTTGAAATATGTTGACTATACTGTCGGCGAAGGCGCCTCACCCAAAGAAGGCGATACTGTAACCGTTCATTATACCGGCTCTTTGACCGATGGCACCAAATTTGACAGCTCGGTTGATCGCGGTCAGCCGTTCCAGTTTAAAATCGGTGTTGGTCAGGTTATCAAGGGCTGGGATGAAGGCGTAATGTCGATGGCTATTGGCGGCAAACGGAAACTGATTATTCCGCCAGAACTCGGTTATGGTGCTCGTGGTGCCGGTGGCGTCATTCCTCCGAACGCGACTCTGCTATTTGACGTTGAACTGCTCGGAATTAACTAAATTTTATAAAAGTAGGGCAGGATCCCTGTGATCCTGCCGTAATCTTTTTGAGAACCGTTTAAATAGCAAAAAAATAGCCCAAAAATCGTTTGACATATTGGGACGGTTTTGTATTTTGTTCTGTCCTTAAAAAAAGATTTTGGGGGTGTAGCTCAGTGGTAGAGCATCTGCCTTTTAAGCAGATGGTCGATGGTTCGATCCCATCCACCCTCATTTGAATGCGCCATTAGCTCAGTTGGTAGAGCAGCTGACTCTTAATCAGCTTGTCCCAGGTTCGATCCCTGGATGGCGTATTTTTTTTGTACCTTTTTCACTCTTAATTATAATACCTGACGAATAAATAAATGTTGGTTTTGTATTTGACTTTTCTGGATAATTCTTCTAATATTTATCAAGTCATGTGAGTAAACATAACAGTTTATCAATCAACCGGCGTATCAACAATTTCTTTAGTTCTGTGGGAGGAACATGGGTACCAATAGATTTTTTCAAATTAGTTGTATGTTTGTTTTCTTTCTGCTTCTTTTATTGAGCAACACAAACTTATTGGCCGCGAAATGGGGCAAAATCACTGATGAAGAAAAGCAGCAGGGTCCGCCAATTAAATACCCGGAGGCCAATGCGATTATCCTGTTTGACAATGGCAAAATGGAAGTCACCCCTGAATTTATTGTTCTAAACCGTCATGTTAGGATCAAGGTGCTGAATAAAGCCGGTATTGATGAAGTAGGGGATATAAGTATCGGATATTATAAGGGCGATAAGGTAAAAAAAATCAAAGCTCACACAATAACGACTGCCGGAAAGAAAATAAAAGTGCCCAAAAAAGAAATCTATCGGAAAACTGTCGGTAATAGAAAAATTGAGACGTTCGCATTTCCTGTTGTCGATAGCGGTTGTATTCTCGAATATAGCTATAAGAAAGTCAGTGAGCGATTTAGTGAATTGGATTCATGGTATTTTCAGGATGAGCATTATATTCTCTCTTCTGAATTCAATCTAATCCTTGATCCTGGATTTATATATTCTACCGCAACTCTGAATATCCCAAATGAAAATCGAAAAGCAAAAGAAGAATTTCTTACCAACATGGAAGGCGGAGCACCTCGCAAAAGTTATACCTGGAAAATGGAAAACATTCTGCCGGTCAAGTCTGAGCCGTATATGGGATTTAAAAATAATTACTTGGCAACATTATATAACCAGCTTGTTTCTTATAAGACCGCATACTACGAAAGTAGATATATCACCGATTGGACTGATTTGGGTGAGAAATTTTATGATATCATAAACAATTATGTTAATAAGAAAAAACTGATTAAGAGTATTGCTGACAGCCTGACAACCGGATTAACCGACAAGGCTTCAATTACCGAAAAAATTTATGATTATGTTAAGATGGAATATAAAACCAAATTTGACGATAACAACTACTATTTCACCCATGATAAACTAAGTGAGTTAGTGAATCAGAAAGTCGGCACCCGCGAAGAAAAAAACACTTTATTGGTTGAGCTTCTTAAGGCTCAAGATATTCCGGCCTGGCCAGTTTTGATTGGAACCAGAAATAATTCAGTATTTATGCCCAATGTTTATCAGCTCCATCAATTTAACCATATTATTGTAATGGCTGAAATAAACTCCAATAATGTTTTTCTTGATACTTGGATGAAGTATTGTCCATATGGAATCCTGCCCTCAAATAGCCGTGCCGCGGGAGGATTAAGAATAGAAAATAAGGCATCTAATATTATTAGGATATTAGCGGTCGACCCCACAACATCGCGGATCGATCATACCAAAATGTATATCGACAGCAACAATATTGCGATCTGTTCAACTTCGGCAAAATATTGCGGATATGACGCTATATATTTTGGCGAGGAACTTGAGGAAAATAAACTGAAAGAGCTTGTCGAAGATGATTTTCTGGAAAGGCTTGATTGCGATTTTGTATATGATTCTTCGGCAGTAAAGCATTCAGAGTCTGATGAAATACTGTTAGATTTTTGTTACACTCTGGATGAATATATGAGAGCTCTCGATACCATGATTGTAATCAAACCGATGCAATTCAGGTTCACCGAAAACCCATTTGAGAATGAAAAAAGATTTTTCCCGGTAGACTTTAGTTATCCTTTATTTTATCAAAGTATCTGCGAAATTACGTTCAATGAGAATATTTCTGTCCTTGACCTGCCAAAACCGGTATCGCTTGATATGGCCGGCGTCACCTTTTCAAAAAATTGTATGTTTGATGGCTCCAAGGTTTTGATTAACTGCCAGCTGACGATAGATAAACCTGTTTTCCCCCCACAAACATATCAAAAACTAAGAAAAATTTTTATTGACATGGCTTCCACTTCCGAAGATGAAGTAGTTTTTGTCAACTCCGCTAAATAAGGATAATTATGCGATTGATCTTATGGTTCTCCTTTTTATTATTTTTTGGTACGGTTTGCCAGGCAAACAATGATTCACTGCACCAGGATGAAGGCGCATATTACAACTACAGAAATTGGGAATGTGAAATTAAAAACAACAAGGCTCTGTTAAGAGGCCAGATCAAGATAACGATCCTCAATCCCAAAGGCGATAGTTACAATCATATCGGATTTAATGAAAGTGAATTTTCAAAACTGAAAGAATGTCAAATCAAATTGATCGATTCATCCGGCTCAGTTTTGTCAGAAATTGGAAAAAAGAAACTTAATAAAAGCTGTGGCTTTGGAAGCAGTTTTCAACTATATGATGATATTTGCTATTATTATGCCGAACCTGTATCACCCAAATATCCGTATTCCATCGAATACGAATTTACAAAAGAAATTAAAACCCTCTTCTTCTGGAGGGGAGTTCAGTTTCAGCTATCTCTTCCGGTCGTCTCATCCTCATACAAATTAACCTGCCCTGAAGATTTTGGATTCCAATTTAAACTGTACGGAACTGATAGCATCCTGACCCAAACAAGCCATAAAGGCAATATTGTATATGTCTGGGAACTTCAGGATATCCCAGCGACAGAGGAGATCAAATACGTCATCGATGGTGACCCTGAACCGATATCGTTATCTTTTATCGCCGATAAATTTAATATGGCCGGGTACAAATTTGAATATTCCACCTGGGCCAATATTGGTCAATGGTACAACAATCTGGCAAGAGACTGTTATTTAAAACATATCGATACCGCAGAACCGAAGAGTTCAAATCCCGATTCTATCGCCAAAGCGCTGTACGATAAAATAATTGACGATACACGATATGTATCGATCTCCATAGATATTGGCGGATGGAAACCCAACGCCACAGAGGACGTCCTGAATCGTGGTTATGGCGATTGCAAAGACCTAACAACCCTGCTGATTTCTCAATTGAGAGCAAACGGCATTGAAGCCTACCCTTGTTTGGCCTTAACCAGAGGGGATGGCAAACTTGATGAGGACTTTCCCAATTTTGGATTTAATCATGTTTTTACCATGGCGATAATAGATGGTGATTCATTATTGATGGACCCGACCTGCACTCAATGCCCATATGGCACCTTACCCAAGATGGACAATAATATTCCCATCCTCGTTGTCACAGACAGCACCGCTTTTTTAACCCGGACACCTCAGACGACCCCCGAGGAACGCAAAACATCAATAAACTCTCTTGTAAAAATTGACAAAGATGGTTATGCTATTGTCGAATTGACTAAAAGCTATTATGGAAATTATGCTCATTCAAAACGAGCATATTTGCAGCATTTGGACAAAGATGAAACCGAAGCATCAATTTATAATATTTTACCTGGTGGACGAAAAAAATATAGAGTGATGCGCCATGAAATATTAAATCTTGAAAATCGCGAAAAACCGGTTATCATAAAACTAACCGCAAAGAGAAAGAAAAAGTTAGATCAGTTCAAAGGAACCCTCTATCTCCAGCCAAGTATTTTGGAATCTGAGATTATTTATAATACTGTTGATACAGTTGATCGGGATGTACCTGTTAATTTGGGGATCCCCTGGCAAAATGAACACCATATTGAAATCATTCAGGATACCTCACTCAAAATCGATTCAATACATGTTCCTTCAAACGACAGTGTCGTCTACAACTTTGCTGAAATTCATTGCAGCTATGAAAAACTGGCCGATCGTATCCTAATCAATACAATGAAAAAATCAAATCAGTACTCACTTCCCAAAAGTGAGTTTGCCGATTACAAGCAATTCAGAAAAA
>DAOUVS010000006.1 GCA_030667525.1 Candidatus Zixiibacteriota bacterium
CATCCAAGACGATATTACCCTTGCACTTGTCATACAATCTGCTTAACGTGTTACCCCAGTTGACATAGGCAAGATCATTCTTGGAATTTATCTCAATAACTTTGCGGTATTTCTCAATTGCACTTTCCAGAAGAGAAATATCATCTCGTTCATTATATAACTTCCCTAAAACAACTCCCCAATTATAGTAGGACCATTCATTTCTTGGATTTACTTCAATGGATTTTCGCAACATTTTTATAGAGTCATTGAGAAAAGCAATGTCCTTGTTTTCATCATATAAGTAATTATAACATGCGGCTGAAGCAAGAAGCATCTCTCCATCTTTTGGATTTGATTCAAGGTAAACAGATATGTTAATTAATGCTTTCTTATATTTTTTTAGTCGCATATAATTTTTTGATACATTTCTTAGTAAGGAAAGCGGAAGCTTTATTTCTGATAATCCGAGTGCTATCATACCATGATATATTTTTTCAAACTCTTCTATTGATTTTTCTGCCTCGGATTCCTCAATCAATCTTATTTTTTCTTCCGGTAAAGTGACTTCTTTATCAACAGCTTGCCTGTCGGTTTTCTTTGCACTCACTGCGAGAGTTTCATCCAAATCAGTCAACTGTTTTCTTAGTTTACGCTCTCTTGAAATTATCTCATCATAAATCTTGTCAATGGCCAGCCTGCGTTCCCGAATTTCGCCTATTTCCTTATCCATCCTATCTCTTGATCTTTGAGTGAGGAACATCATTACTGAAAATATAAGAGCCAAAATAGCTACAAATACACCACCAACGCTGGCCATTATGGATATAGATGATTTTCGGCCTTCTATTTCATCAATGCCTTGATTGTAAATAACTGATTTGATTTCATTTAAATTGTCCTTCAATTCAGTCTCGGTTTCCAGCATTTGGCGTTTTGTTGCCAGATCCATGCTGTCAATTTTATTATTTAGATTAGAGAGTGAATCGTTCATAATTTTAATTGTGGCCGAATCCTGGCAAAAACCAATTTGTGTAGAAGCCACAATCAGAAATATGAAAAACAGAAATATATTTATTCTAAGAGATATCATCTCGCCAACCATCGTCTCCCCCACATATTTAGAATCAGATTAATAGAAGATAGGGAAAGATACACAAACTGGCAATAATTATTTATGGATAAAGTTAGGCATAACCGGCATTTTCGCCACCAAATCGCTGTTACTTCCGTTATCACCACATAATTGATAGGTGTGAATATGCCAATAAATATTTTTGGGACGGGGATAGCTAATTTTGCGAAAAAACAAAAAACGGAAAAGCAAACCCATTTTGCTGTAACGAAAAGAAGGGTATAAGATTATAGGGAATTTATTAGGCCAAAAAAGAGACTCGGTACAAAATTTTGTAGTAAAATTGTCGAAACCGCAGGGGATTTTGACCTACAAAATCTGCCTCGCACACAATATGGAAACACGAAGGCTATTTATTATCCGATGGTATAATAAGGGTATCACTTTTTTTATAATCAACGACCGGAAGTTTGCCCCAGTGAAGTTTGCGACGGAGAATATCGAAAAACGAATTTTCCGGAAACCGAATAAACCGGACGCAGTGCGCCGCTTTGGAAACCTGAATTGTCCCCTGCGGAGAAAATTTGGTTGCGACCTGACCATCGATAGTTAATAAAGCACTGCCATGCTCGGAACGGATCCGGACCTCAAGAATTGTCTCAGCCGGAAAAACCAAAGGGCGACTTGTTAACGAAAACGGCGAAATCGGTGAGACGATCAAAGCATCCATATTCGGTTTCAGAATCGGTCCGCCGGTTGCCAGCGAATATGCGGTTGATCCGGTTGGGGTCGCAATCACCATTCCATCGGCAGTATAGGAACTGATATATTCATCATCAGCATACAGGCTGAGATTGATAACACGACTGACACTGCCTTTGTCGATAACAACATCGTTGAGGGCATAAGGCAGAATCATATCATCACCGGTTATCACCTGAGAACTTAGCACCATTCGTTTTTCGATCTGGAATGAACCGCTGACGACACGATTAAGATCATTCTCAAGATTATCCGGCGTTAACTGCGTCAAAAAACCAAGTGACCCCAGATTAATACCGAGGATCGGAATTTCAGATTTACCGAGGGTTCGAGCGGTGGCCAGAATTGTCCCATCACCTCCAAGTGAAATCACAATATCCGCATTACCAGCCAGATCTTCGCAAGGTATCGATTCGATATCACCGGTGATACGGCTGGCAATTTTGTCACAGAAAAATGCTTCATGGCCGTTTTTTTTGCACCAGTTTATAACAAAATTAACCGCCTCCGAGGCATCGGGGCGTTCAAAATTGGCATAGAGTCCAAAACGCATTTTTATTCCTTACCGGATCCTGTATGTTTGGTAATTCGATTTGAATTGCTAAATTTTGCAAATATATTTCTGGCAAAAACCCCTTTGGTCGAATCGGTTTTCGATTTATCAAAATTCTGCTCGATATATTTGGTAACACCAGCAGCATCCAAACCGATCTCCGCAAGAAGAATAGCCACGTTTCCATGAGTCACAAATTTATCTGGTAGTCCAATGGCATGAAACCTGCCAGCAAAATCATTCTCTTTTAAATATGCCCCAATCGCCTGACCAAGACCTCCGGACAAAACATTTTCCTCAAGGGTGATAATATTTTTATAGTTTTTCTGACAGTAATCAAGCATTTCAGAATTCAGCGGCTTTACAAACCGAGCATTGATAACCGCAACCTGATATTTATCTATTAAATTCTCGCGTACCTCTTTGGCCGTTTCAACCATTGTTCCGGCTGCAATAATAACCGTATCGCCCTGATCGTATAGTTTCTCCCATGAGCCCCACTCAATTGACTCAAAACCGCTTCGGATCTCATCAGGTATCGAAGCGCGGTGGTATCTTATTGCACAAGTTCCCGTCAGTTCAGTAGTGGCCGCTGCATGAAGCATCGCTCGTAGTTCATTGCCATCTTTGGGTACCATAACAGTCATACCGGGCACGGTTGACATATATGATAAATCAAAGGTTCCATGATGGGTCGGTCCGTCATCTCCAACCAAACCGCCCCGATCAACACAAAAAACAACAGGAAGTTTCTGAAGTGCGACATCATGGATGATCTGGTCATAGGCCCGTTGCAGAAAAGTGGAATAGATGGCAACAAACGGCCGCACTCCGCCAGCTGCCAAACCGGCCGCAAAACAGACGGCATGACCTTCGGCAATGCCGACATCATAAAATCGATCCGGATATGCTTCTGCAAATTTCGCCAGACCGGTACCGCTGCTCATGGCAGCCGTGATAGCGGCAATATTTTTATTTATATTACCAAGTTCGACCATCGCATCGCCAAATACTTTGGTATAAGGCGGTTTCCCTAATACCGAATTGGTTTTACCAGTGATTTTATCAAATGCACCGATTCCGTGAAACTTGGTCGCATCAGCTTCGGCCAGAGCGTACCCTTTACCTTTGACGGTGACCACATGCAATAAAAGCGGACCGGATATTTCCTTTAACCGATCAAGCATTTTTATCATTAGAGGAAGATCATGTCCATCAATAGGTCCAAAGTATCGGAATCCGAGTCGATCAAAAATGTAGCCAGGCACAAAAAGACCTCTTATCGAATCCTCAATATGGGAAACCATCGTTCTAATTTTGTCACGCCGTTTAAATCGTCCGGTCAACTCCCAGATCTCGTTTCTCAGTTTGTTAAACCGCTGGTCAACCATGATACCGGTGAGATATTTTGAAAGCGCTCCAACATTTTTGGAGATCGACATTTCATTATCGTTTAAAATAACCAGTAAATCTTTTTTGGAAGCACCGGCATTATTGAGTCCCTCAAAAGCAAGTCCGCCAGTCAGAGAACCATCGCCAACGACCGCAACGACCTTATGTTTGGCACCTATTTGATCTCTTGCGGCGGCCAGTCCGGTGGCGGCCGAAATCGCGGTCGAGGCATGACCGGCACCAAAAGGATCAGCTTTGGATTCTGATCGTTTGGGGAAACCTGCTAATCCGTTATGCTGTCGAATAGTTTTCATCTGTTCGCGGCGACCGGTCAGCATTTTATGGACATAGCTTTGATGCCCGACATCCCAGACAATCTGATCGGTTGGAATATCAAGACAATAATGAAGCGCCAGAGTAAGTTCAACCGCGCCCAGATTCGAGGCAAGATGACCGCCTGTCTCAGCAACGATTGAAATAATCTCGGTTCTGATCTCTTCGGTCAAAACTTTCATCTGCTCAGGATTGAACTGTTTTAAATCAGATGATTTATTGATTTTATTTAATAAAGACATTTATCAGCTATCTCTCTGCCCTATAAATCTCGCAATATCAACAAAATGATTCTTTTTTATATTAAACTGTTCCGCAATTTCAATTGCCTCATCAATTAATTGATTACCAACCTGTCGCGCCTGTTCCAAACCGGCCGTTCCGGGATAAGTAGCTTTATCATTTTTACAATCAGACCCAACAATCTTTCCAAGTTTTTTTTCATCCCCTTCAATATCAAGAATATCATCAATTATCTGAAAAGCCAACCCAATTTTTTCACCATACAGACTTATGCTGTTGAGAGTTGGTTTATCCGCCCCGGCCAGTATCGCCCCGATTCTAACACAAGCCCGAATTAGAGCACCGGTTTTACGTTTGTGAATAAATTCAATCTGTTCAATCGAATTTTCTTTACCCTCTGCTTCGATATCGGCCATCTGACCACCAAGCATCCCAAAGGTACCGATAGCCTGCGCCAGTTCTGAAACAACTTCTGCCGAACCTGATCTGGCAATTAATTCAAAGGCGAGATCATGGAGAGCATCACCGGCCAAAACGGCAACTGCCTCATTATATTTTTTATGTAAAGTTGGTATCCCTCGCCTGAGATCGTCATCATCCATACAAGGAAGGTCATCATGTATCAGAGAGTAAGTATGCACTAACTCCAGTGAACAGGCGGCTGGATTTATTATATCATCGTTTTCCCCGCCAAATACTTCATAAGCGGTTAGAGCCAGAATCGGACGGATTCGTTTACCTCCGGCAAGGACCGAGTAGCGTATCGCCTCATGCAAAATATTCGGATAGCTTTTCTCCGATGGCAGATACTCGTCAAGCAGACGATCAACCACCGCCCTCTTTTCGGCCAAATAATGCTGTCCGGTTAAAACCACACTCCTCTCCATCATCGGACTGCTCATGTTCAAAAGATTCCTCAAACAACTGTTTATTGCGCTCCTTCAGGATAGCTACCTTCTTTTCAGATTCGGAAAGTGTCCTGGAACAAAAAGCGGCAATTTCTACTCCCTCGGAATATAGGGTCAATGATTCTTCAAGTTTGGACTCACCTGACTCAAGCTGTCCGGTAATTTCTTCTAATCGCTCAAGAGCGGTCTCAAAATCTTTATACGTTTTCTTTTTGGCCGGCATAAAACTAATTTACTCTTTTTTCAAATTCTCAACTCGAACAGATGCGGAACCATCTTTCAAAACCGTTTCCAATAAATCATTCCGCCTAATATCATTAATAGATCTAACAGTTTCCCCTGTTTTCTTATTTTTCAAAACAGCATAACCACGGTTGAGAACCGCCAATGGTGACAATGATTCCAACCGGGACAATCTTAAAGATAAACTGTTTTGATATTTTTCCAAGACGTTTTTTTCCGCATT
The DNA here is from genome assembly GCA_030667525.1 of Candidatus Zixiibacteriota bacterium. Classification (GTDB taxonomy): domain Bacteria; phylum Zixibacteria; class MSB-5A5; order GN15; family PGXB01; genus JAAERC01. The sequence goes on from DAOUVS010000006.1 coordinate 5,712, forward strand.
TTCAAAGAGTCTTAGAAGATTATCGAACCTCTGTTGGCGCTCATAGATCATTGATTCCGGTCTTATATAAACCGGTCTGTTGGCCAAATGTGATAGCTGATATCTACTGCCTTCAAAAATAGCAGCAACATTATGTTCCATTTCGGACATTAGCGAAGATAACATCCCCAAAAACTTTTTCTTATCCCAAACGCTCAGCTCAGCCGCTGCCGATGGTGTTGGCGCTCGCAAATCGGCGGCCAGATCGGAAAGAGTAGTATCAATTTCATGCCCGACCGCTGAAATTATCGGTTTTTCAGATTTGGCCACAGCGCGAACTAATATTTCCTCGTTAAAGGCCCATAAATCCTCCAAAGAACCACCACCCCGCCCGATTATAATCAGATCGATATCATCACGACTGTTGAAATATTCAATCCCCGAAACAATACTCTCAGCGGAACCGGCCCCCTGCACTGCAGCCGGGAAAATTATTAATTGAACCGAATCGTTTCGTCTTTTCGCTATCTGGATAATATCCCTGATTGCTGCTCCGGTCGGAGATGTTACAATCCCTATTTTCCTCGGATATTTTGGCAGCGGTTTCTTCAGGGAATCATCGAATAGCCCTTCGGCTGCCAGTTTCTCATATAATTGCCGAAAAGCAATTTCCAACTCACCGACGCCAACCGGTTCCAGCTTTCGGACGTTTAGTTGATAACTACCGGCTTTTTCATAGACCGAGATATCGCCCCAGGCCCGGACCTTCATCCCATCTTCCGGCTCAAATTTCAGATTCTGCCCAACCGAGCGCCAGATAGTTAGCCTGATTGTGGCATTTTCATCTTTCAGGGACAAATACCTGTGACCGGAACCATGATGAACATAATTGGAAATCTCTCCTTCCACACAGATCGATCGCCATGATTCTTCAAGGGTATATTTAATAAGCCGCGTGATAGCAGTGACTGAATATATTTTCTTTTCTTTATTTTGAAGCATAAGACAAGTATTGTAATTAGATTATTTTACGCAATCAGAAACTATATTTATTTTTTATCTAATGAGCCGCCTTGTATACGATTTCGGCGACATTTTTGGGGATACCTTTTACTTCGGAAAGTTCCGCAACCGAGGCTTCCTTGATTTTTTTAACCGAGCCAAACGTTTTCAGTAATATCTCACGCCTTTTTGGACCAACTCCTTCAAGTTTGTCCAGCCATGATTTAATTGTTCGTTTTGTCCGCAGTTTGCGGTTGTAATCTATAGCAAAACGATGCGCTTCATCACGGATCTGTTTTAAAAGTCTTAATCCGGGTGAGGCTTTGGAAATTGTGCGTGGTTCCTTGCTATCCGGGAAATAAATCTCTTCGAATTTTTTGGCTAACCCAATTATTAACTGATGGTCGAATCCGAGCGATTTTATCTCTTTTACCACTGATGACAATTGCCCCTTGCCGCCATCAACAACCAGCAGATCGGGCGCGGTTTTCTTTTCATTTTTCAGACGGAAAAAATAGCGGCCGACAACCTCGCGCATCATCGCGAAATCATCCTGCCCCTTCACCTCTTTGATTCTAAAATGCCGATATTCCGATTTTAACGGATGTCCATTAACAAAATAGACCAGCGAACCAACCGCATCCGATTCACCGGTGTTGGATATATCGACACAGGCAATTCGTCGCGGTGAATTTAATAAGTTCAGATCATCCTTAAGAGCCAAAACCGAACCGGTCAAACGTTCTTTCTGCTTCTGTTTTTGTATCAGAATTTCATCAAGTATCAAACGGGCATTGCTGGCGGCCATATCAACCAGATGAAGCTTCTCCCCTTTTTGCGGAGTAAATATATTTATTTTTCGTTTCGCCAGACCGGATAACATTTTTTTCAATATCGATTCATCAGGAAGCGAAACCGGCAGATATAACTCCTGCGGATAATCGGGTAACTGATTATAATACTGTCTGATAAAGGCTGAGATAATTTCAATTTCAACTTCATCCAATTCGGAGCGAAGCTGAAAATGCTGGCGGCCGATCAAGATCCCCTCACGAACCTGGAAAGTCACCACAACCGTATCGCAACCTTCTCTGGCATAAGCAATAATATCCCGATTGATAATCTTGTTGGCATCAACTTTCTGCTTATTAAAAATCGATTGGAGCGCATCTATCTGATCCCTGATATGGGCAGCCTCTTCAAATTTAAATCGTTTTGATTGCTGGGCCATGGTTTTTTTCAGCTTTTCAATCAGAGTCATCGAGCGTCCCGATAAAAACATCAAAACCGCATCAACCGCTTTGCGGTAATCTTTCTCAGATTGAAAACCCTCACAAGGACCAAGACAACGACCGATTTGATAGTCGAGACAAACCTTCTGCAATTTCCCCGATGGATGCGGAATTGTTAAATTGCAGGTTCTGATCAGAAACAGGCGGCACAGAAATTTGATTGTTTTGCGCATCCCATTGGAATTGGTGAACGGGCCAAAATAACGGGCACCATCTTTGGCGAGACGGCGAACAATAGATATTCTCGGAAACGGTTCATTGACCGAAACTTTGATATATGGAAAATGTTTATCATCCTTTAAATTGATATTGTACCGTGGGTGATGTTCCTTAACCAGATTAGCCTCAAGAATCAACGCCTCCATCTCAGAATCAGTGACCATCAATTCCAAATCGGCAATCACTTTGACTAACCGTTCGGTTTTGGGATCGTGCCGACCGGGCGAGCCAAAATAGGTGCGAACACGGTTGCGAAGATTTTTCGCTTTACCGATATATATTATCCGGCCTTCTTTATTCTTAAAGAGATAAACGCCGGGTGAAACCGGCAGATTCTTAAGTTTTAGCTTTAAGGTTTCGTTCATGGGACAAAATTAATTTAAAGGATATTACAAATTTAGCGGACTATCCTTCTGCCGCCAAGAAATCTCTTTTTCCAGTATTTCTCTTTCAAACTTGAGATAATTATTCCTGACGAGGTCGAAGAGTGGACAAATTCATCGAAGCCAACATACACGCCGACATGCGAAACATCACGACCCTCAGTGCGGAAAAATACCAGATCACCATATTGAATATCACCCTTACTGATGCTGTATCCGCTTTTGGATTGTTCCTTAGCAGTGCGCGGAAGTTCGGTGCCGTTGAATTTTAAAAACAGTTCCTGCATAAACTGACTACAATCAAAACCTTTGGTATATTTTGATTTTCCACTGTACGGCCGACCCAGATAGCTTTGAATAAGACGTCCCAGCTCAATTAGACTTCTGGTATTGCTCGCACCATTATTAGACTTTTGATTACTTGAGTAACGCTGAGATTGAGCGATATTTTTTTCAGGCTTTTCACCATCTCTATCAACCCGATATTTTTGCCGCAATCCGCAGCCACTGTTTAAGCCAATTATAATCAACAAAAATGAAAGAAACAGAATTCGTAAGTTACTCATCTAATCGATCCTCGGATAAACTATTCCAAACCGTTTTTTATAATATAGGCGGGTAAGAATTAGCAGGGCAACAAGAAAAATCAGATATCCGGGATAATAATATCCGGCCAAAAGCGACATCAATAAAATTGGAAGCTTGCAGGCCAAAAGAATCAGATTTTTCTTTGGTGATATCAAAGTGACTCCATAGAGTAAGATTGAGATAGATGATATTATTATCAAAAATAGATGATTCATTTGCATGGCCAATAATAAAGAAATCAGAAGCAGAATAATTGCTACCATTATTATACTCCTGTCAGACAGCAATACTGCCAGTGTTTGCTTTCCGGTTTTGGCATCACCATCCCGATCAGGTATAATTGTCAATAAGTATCCGGCCGAAACGATCATAAAATAATAAGTCGGCAAGATCATCATCAGATAATCAGGTTTCGCGGCAAATCCCGGAAGCGACAGCGGTATCAGAAAGCCGTATGCAAAACTATTGGACAGAAGTCCAGAAATCGGTCGATCTTTTAATCTCAGCGGTGGCGCCGAATAAATATAGCCAAGGATAAACACCACGCAAAACAGAACCCCCGAAAACAGACTTATTTTAAAACCGGTTATAATTGACACGACAGAAATAAGGACATAAACAACTATCATCTCATTTTTGGAGATCTTCCCGGATTGTAGGAACCCGAGTTTTTTATTAATTAAATCAGATTGATAGTCATAAATTTGATTAATATAATATGCCCCGGCGACAAGCATGGTCAGACTCATCAGAACAATAAAATCTGAAATATCAAAAAGGTCGGCCCCGAAATAGAATTTATCTGCTATCAGATACAATGACCAGACCGGAAGAAGCAACATCGGGCGGGCGGCAAAAATAAAATCGATTACTTTCACCAGACACCTTCAACTATTTAAATAAAAAATATTTTAAGTATAAATATAAAACCGGTGCGGCAAATAGCAGTGAATCAAATCTGTCCAGTATTCCACCATGCCCCGGAATTATTGCCGATGAATCCTTGATACCGATTGATCTTTTCCACAGTGATTCCACCAGATCGCCCAACTGTCCGACAAATGAAACCAGCAGACCGGCAAATATCAATTTGACTATATGAAAATCTGGTAGAAGCCAGAAATGAAGCAGCACTGCAACAAATATGCCGCCCGATAACCCACCGACAAAACCGGCTATTGTTTTATTTGGCGAAACTGTTGGCGCCAGCTTGCGCTTTCCAAAAGCCTTCCCGATCCACATCGCCATCGAATCGGACAACCAGATAGTGCCGAATAAGAATAGAAGCCAATCGCCGGTCGCAGTCATCTCTCTGATATGATAAATAAATGGATACAGCAGTCCAACGTAAGCTACTCCCCATGTTAAAAGAAGCATCTGATTAAATAGTTCCGACGGCGGATGATTTCTTATTGATAATATCATACCGATTAAAAGCAGATAGGTGATATAGATCATCAGAGTTATTCTGAAATTCAGCAGGGTTGATGAAAGTATCAGTCCGGCTGTAAATAAAATTGTTAAAACAAGAAGGAAACGTGATTTTTTGCCAAGACTTTGTAAAACAAACTCGCCAATTGCCAATCCGGCCAAAATTAGAATCAATCGCAATAACCACATCCCGCCCAGATACGACAGATAAATAATAACCGGACCAAAAATTAAAGCAACGATTGTCCTGATAAGCATATTACGATTCACAGGTTATACCTTTCCAAAACGTCGTTCACGACTCTGGAATTCAATTATCGCTTCAAGAAAATCTTTGCGCCCAAAATCGGGCCAGAGGACTTTTGTAATATACATCTCAGTATAACTGGTCTGCCAGAGAAGGAAATTTGATATTCGCATTTCGCCTGAAGTCCGCACCAAAAGGTCAGGGTCAGGCAACCCGGTCGTATAAAGATAATTTGAAAACAGCGCCTCGTTGATTTCGCCAGGGTGAATATGTCCACCCTTAACGCCAAGCGCAATCGCCTTGACCGCATCGATAATTTCAGTCCGGCCGCCATAGTTGAGCGCTAGATTAAGAACCAACCCGGTATTTTTTTTGGTTTTTTTAACCGCGAGGTCCAAAACTTTTCGACGGGCATAAGAGAGGCCGTCAATTCTACCGGTGGTTATCAGTTTTACATTATTTTTATTTAGTTCATCAATCTCGCGTTTTGTCGTTTTAGTCAAAAGACGCATCAATGCAGCAACCTCTTCATGCGGACGTTTCCAGTTTTCAACCGAAAAAGTGTAAAGAGTCAAATACTTGATTCCAACCTCAGCCGCCGCATTAACAACCTCACGGACTGCTTCAACCCCGGCCTCATGTCCTGCAGTTCGCGGCAAGTTTCTTTTTTTGGCCCAGCGCCCGTTTCCATCCATAATGATGGCAATATGCATAGGAATATGCTTGGAATTAATTTTACTTAAAAGATTGTCAATTTTGACCGTCATAATACTATTATAGATTTATTAATGTATACAGGCAAGCTAATTATATTTATTGCAAATCGTAATTTTTAAATAATATATCTTGTCTAAAATACCGCCGTTGAAAAAATCCGTAGTAACATCCCTGGATTGTTAACGATTTTAGTAAAGCAATCTTATTTTCGTACGAAAATTGATACTCCCGGGACAGCCACTCATAATCGTCAAGCGCCAGATAGTGCAAATACATACTTTTAACATGGTAACTATCACGATTTATAATAATCAGTCCTTCAGGATTTTTCCCCCAGAGACTGTCAACCGGCGCGAATCCGATGGCAAGATCACCGGCCCCGGTATCTCTTGGGAAAAAGTAAAACCGACAGTTAAGTTCCCACGGCTTTTCAAATTGAAAATCCGATGGAAAAATATTTTCTTCCATACCGGCGGTATCTATTATTTGTGATATTACAAATTGTAGATTATCAAAATCTATCAAAAAACCGGCTGTATCAGATTCATCTGTTATACCGCGATAATTGATTTTATCATAAATAGAGGTGGCCGAAACCGAATATTGAAGATTATTATAAAAAAGAGTGCTGTTGTTTAAAACCGAATCTGTTTTATTCAAATAGAACTTCATTGCCGGATCATCTATTTCTGCCCCAAAGATAAATCCGTGACAGATAATAATTATTGCAACTACGATGATAATTCTAAAAAACATTTATTAATTACACATCTATTTGGTTGATTTTTTATTTGTTTGGTATTTTTCCAAAAACTCTTTTCTAAAGTTAGAGAAATTACCATTGGCAATTGAAAAACGAATCCCCTGCATTAAATTCTGGAAAAAATATCCCGAATGAAAACTGGTTAGAACCAGCGCTGTGATCTCTTTCTGATTATAAAGATGCCGTATATAAGAGCGACTATATCTTTGACAAACACGACAGTTGCAGTTGGGATCAAGCGGTCGATCATCTCTGCTGTATTCGGCATTCCTGAAAACCAGCGGCCCCTCCGAGGTGAAAACCATACCGGTGCGGGCATTACGGGTCGGCAGGACACAATCAAACATATCAACCCCGTTGGAAACCGCCATCAGAATATCTTCGGGATAACCAACCCCCATCAAATAACGCGGTTTGTTTTCCGGCAGAAACTCCGTGGTATACTCCAACATATCTTCCATCTCTTCTTTGGATTCACCAACCGCCAAGCCGCCAATAGCATTACCGGGGAAATCGAGTGAGACAATTTGTTCAGCCGATGTTTTGCGAAGCTCTTTATATGTCGAACCCTGAACAATTCCAAACAGTGCGATCCCGGTCGGCGATTCTGCTTCGAGTTTATTAAAATGACTCAGACCTTTTTGCGCCCAGTCAAAAGTCCGATTAACTCCCTGATTAGCCAGTTTTTTATCAGCCGGATACGGAACACACTGATCAAATGACATGATTATATCGGCTCCGATATCGCGCTGGATATCGATTACCTTTTCGGCAAAAAAACGATGTTCCGAGCCGTCGTGATGCGATTTGAATGTAACCCCATCGTCATCAATCGTCGATAAATCCTGCATCGAAAAAACCTGAAAACCACCCGAATCGGTAAGCATCGGTTTACGCCAGCTGGTGAATTCAGCCAGCCCGCCTTTTTCCTTGATTAATTTTTCACCGGGACGCAAATATAGATGATAGGTGTTGCCCAGAATTATCTCAGCTTTGCATTCCTCAAGATCCTCGGCAGTCATCGCTTTGACTGCACCGGATGTCCCAACCGGCATAAAAGCCGGAGTATGAAAAATACCATGCGGAGTTGTTACCTGCCCAACCCGTGCCTTGCCGTCGGTTTTATTGCAATTGTAAAAAAACTGTTTTTTATCGATAGAACTCATAAAGTGTCGCTATTTTTTGTCGCTCGCAACGGTACCATATCGGCCGAGCAGTTCGGTCAGACCGCCGCGATATTGTCTTGCGCCGGGACAATAAACAAGCGGTTTGATTTTGTCAATATCGGGACGTCCTCGGTCATCAAGATATTCCTCGTCAATATGCATCGATACTATCTCAGCGACAAACATCTCATGTGTACCTAAAAGCAACGACTGCTTTACCTGGCATTCAAGATTTATCGGGCACTCCTTAATGAGCGGTACCGAGACTTTGCTCGCTTTTATCGGGGTCAGGTTCAGCGTTTTAAACTTATCATAATCGCATCCCGATTTGGTTCCACAGAAATCGACAACTTCCAAATTCCTCTCCGAAGTCAAATTAACGACAAACTCTCCCGATTTTTTTATGATGTTATAGGAAAACCGTTGCGGAGTGACTGAGATCGAAAGCATCGGCGGTTCCGAGTTCACAATCCCGATCCAACTGATCGTGATAATATTTGGCTGATACCCTTCGGCGACACATGACACCATCACCGCCGGAAGCGGCATCAAAATGGTTTTTGGCGATAGTTCTTTTTTACTCATATCTTTTTCTTTTCTCTTATTATATCTACCAGAAAATCAGCTCCAGAGTTTTTTCGAGCGATTCGACTCCTATCAGCTCTATCTTCTTTGATTTCATACTGTCAACCGCCTGTTTTGGAAGGATGATTTTTTCAAAACCAAGTTTGGCCGACTCAGAGACTCTTCTATCAGCCATTCCGATTGGCCGCACTTCTCCTGATAATCCGACCTCACCAGAGATAACCATCTTCGGACTGATTGGGATATCACGAAGTGATGAAACAATAGCGGTCAGGACAGCCAAATCTATCGATGGTTCCGTTAATTTCAGACCACCGGCAATCGAGACAAAAACATCATTGTTGCCCATCGGAACCCCGCCCCGTTTCTCCAGAATCGCCAATAATAAAGACAATCGTTTGCTGTCAATTCCACCGGCAACTCGTTGCGGTGTACCATAGGTGGCTGGTGAGACCAGCGCCTGAATTTCGATCAGAATCGGACGGTTACCCTCACATGATGCCGTCACCACTGAACCGGAACGTTCCTGTTCATTATAACCGGAGAGGAAAAAATTCGACGGGTTATCAACCGGGATCAATCCCAATGGTGTCATTTCAAAGACACCGAGTTCAAAAATCGAGCCAAAGCGATTTTTTACCGGACGCAGGAGCCGATAAAAATGCTGATTGTCCCCCTCAAAATATAAAACGGCATCGACCATATGTTCCAGCAATTTAGGTCCGGCTACTATTCCCTCTTTGGTAACATGACCTATCAGAAAAAGAGCAAAGTCATTTTTCTTGGCCAGTTCTATCAATCGTCCGGCCGACTCACGAATCTGACCGACAGTACCCGGAGGCGAATCAAACTGACGGTTCCCAATAGTTTGAATCGAGTCAACAATAACAAGATGATACCCACCTTCTTCAAGAATAGCAGTTATCGCATGCAGATCGGTGAGATTGGCGATTGAGATATTTTCACCGCTGACCTTGAGACGATCGGCACGAACTTTCACCTGTGCCGCTGATTCCTCACCGCTGATGTATAAAACATTCAGATTGTTTGACCCATATTGCCCGGCCGCCTGAAGAATCAAAGTTGATTTTCCAATTCCCGGTTCACCGGCGAGAAGAACGGAACTTCCCGGAAGAAGGGTCCCGCCCAGCACCCGGTCAAATTCACCTATACCTGATTTGAATCCTGAAAACTTTTCAAGACTGACTTCGGATAGTTTTTGCGGTTTTTCTATTTTAGTCGCTTTCGATTTACGTGATGATTTGACAACCTGCTCTTCGGCAAGACTGTTCCATTCGCCACAATCACGACACTGCCCTTGCCATCTCGGATGCATCGTTCCGCACTTGGTGCAGACAAAAGCAGTTTTTATTTTTTTTTCTATTGGATTCAAAGACACCGACCAATCAGTTAAAACGATATATCGCCAATCGGTTCACCGGCTCGCCGTGAAAGATCCTCAAAACGAACATAATCTTTGACAAAGGTCAGTTCAATTTTTCCGGTCGGACCGTTTCTCTGTTTGGAGATAATAATTTCCGCACGACCCTTTACTTCCATAACTTTGGGATCATCGGGCGGCAGATGAGATAAATAAAACTCCGGACGATAAACAAACATCACAACATCGGCATCCTGCTCAATAGCTCCCGATTCACGAAGATCGGAAAGTTGCGGTCGTTTATCGCCGCCCCGGGTTTCCACCATAAGGGAAAGCTGGCTTATCGCAATGATTGGTATTTTTAACTCTTTGGCCAGACCCTTGATCGAACGGGAAATCATCGCCATTTCCTGTTGACGATTTTCAAGTCGTCCGGGACTGGTCATCATCTGAATATAATCAATTATCAAAAGATCAATATTATGCTGTGATTTTAAACGACGTGCTTTGGCCCGCATCTCCAAAGTCGAAAGGAAAGCGGAGTCATCAATATAAATATCGGCCTCGGAAAGCGGTCCGCTGGCATGGGTCAGTTTCACCCATTCAGAATCTCTCAGTTTTCCGGTGCGAAGAACATGCTGGCTAAGTCGCGCCCGCCCACAGAGAAGCCTCATCACTAACTGTTCCTGTGACATTTCAATCGAAAAGATACCGACCGACTTTTTTTCTTCAAGCGCCACATATTCGGCGATATTGAGTGCTAAGGCTGTTTTACCCATCGAGGGGCGTCCCGCAACTACCACAAAATCGCCATTATGAAGCCCGGCAGTTATATTATCAAGTTCGGTAAACCCGGTTGGGACTCCGACCAACCCGCCTTTTGTATTCTGGTAATCTTCAAGCTGTTCAAAAGATTGCGGCAAAAGATCTGAGACACGAACAAAGCCTTTCCTCAAACGGCTTTCGGCAATTGTAAATATTTTCTGTTCGGCCATATCGAGAAGATTGCCAACCTCATCATCCTGATCATAACAGCTTTTGGTAATATCGCTGGAGATACTTATTAGATTGCGAAGCGTCGCTTTTTCAATAACAATATCGGCATACGATTTTACATTGGCCGTGCTGGCGACCCCGTCAATTAAGTCAATCAAATAAACCCGTCCGCCGACTTTTTCAAGCTGAGCCATTTGAGTTAGCTCTTCGGCAACCGTTGTTATATCGCATGGTTCGCTTTTTTCGTAGAGCCTGAGAATTGCCCGAAAAATTAACTGGTGCTTTGGAAAGTAGAAATTATCTTCCCTATTGAAAAAATCAATTATTTCATGGAGAGCTTCCGGGTCCTTCAGAACCGAACCAAGGACCGCCTGTTCGGCATCAACCGATTGTGGCGGTTCATGCAGTTTATTTGCATTATCTTTTCCGGTTCTAACTGCCACTAACTACTCCTGTTTCAAAATATCATATTTGGCTTTAAGCTTTTGTATATCTTCCCAGCAGTCTTTTTTATACTTCTGAAAACGTAACAGTGCGGCCGGATGATAAGTGACGATAAGTGGTGTGTTCTCAAACTCGTGCCAACTCCCGCGAAGTTTCCCTAGCGGTGTTTGGGTATCAAGCAACGCCTGCGTCGCAATCCGTCCTAATGCACAGATAATTTTCGGCTTGATTAATCGGATCTGTTCCCGAAGGTAAGGCATACAAGTTGCCATTTCATCCGGTTGTGGGTCACGATTATTCGGTGGACGGCATTTCAGGATATTGGCGATATAAACCTGCTTATCGCGAGAGAAATCTATCGCCGCCAGAATTTTATCCAATAGCTGTCCCGCTCGACCGACAAACGGTTCACCGGATAAATCCTCATCCCGTCCGGGTGCCTCACCGATAAACATCACCTCAGCCTTCGGATTGCCGACACCGTAAACAAATTTGGTGCGGGTGGCGCCAAGCGAACAGTTCTGACATTCGCAGATAGCCTTGTTATGTCCGGTAAGCGATCTGTATTTTGAAATTTCTATACTCGTTTCTGTTTTAATATCCGGTTTTATTTCTTCTGTGATTTCTTTTTTATTTTTCTTCAGGGTCATCCAGCGCTTAGATAGTTCTGATTTTTTCCGAGCAACATTTTTTTGATTGATAACCAGATCACTGGTCCCCAACTCAATCTGACAATCGGCCACTCTTTTAAGCAAAACGGCAACATTGCTGTCTATCTGGTTTTTCCAATCGATCAAACTATTTAACCTTCGCTATTCTTTTAATCAACTCAACAGCCAACTCTTTTTTGTCCATCCTTGGTAACGGCTCCTGTCGTCCCTGTTTATTGATTATAATCACCCGGTTGCTATCGTTGTCAAACGGTGTCGCTTCTTCGGTGCTGTTTAATATTATCAGATCAAGCTTTTTTGCCTTCAGTTTGGCTTTTGCATTTTTGACACCATTTTCTGTTTCAAGCGCAAATCCAATCAATTTCTGATTCGGTTTTTTAACTTTTGACAGAGAACTTAATATATCAACTGTCGGAGATAATTCAAGAGGTTGGCCGCTATTATTTGTTTTTTCTTTTTTAATCTTCTGAATTGCCACTTTTTTGGCCTTAAAATCAGCAGGTGCCGCAGCCATAATCAGATAATGAGCATTTTTGAAATATTTTTTTACCGCCAGATACATCTGCTCGGTCGATTCGACCCTAACCAGATTGATATTAGCATCGGTTTCTAGATTAACCGGGCCGGAGATAAGAATAACCTCGGCGCCAGCATCGTTGGCCGCTTCGGCCAAAGCATAACCCATCTTACCCGATGAGCGATTTGAAATATACCGGACCGGATCAATTGCCTCGCGGCAAGGCCCAGCGGTCACAATCACTTTTTTATTTTTTAGGGGTAAATTAGCTAAATCAACTTTTTTTACTTTTTTTTTTCGGAAGAAGCTTTCGATTTCCGAATATATCTCATCAGGTTCCAGCATCCGCCCCACACCGGTTGTTTCGCAGGCCAACTCGCCGCTGCCCGGTCCGACAAAAATATAGTCGAGCGATTTGAGATACTCGATATTATTCTGAGTAATCGGATTGAGATACATTTGCGTATTCATCGCCGGAGCCAGCATAACTGGTGCCTTAGTCGCGCAGATAACGGTTGATAACAGATCGTCACAGATGCCGGAGGCAATTTTTCCAATACAATTGGCCGTTGCGGGAGCAATGACAAACAGATCGGCCCATTCGGCAAGATCGATATGATGAGTCGAAGCGTAACGATCGGGAAACATCTCACATGCAATCGGATTTTGAGAAACCGTTTCAATTGTCAGGGGCGTAATAAATTTGGTAGCCGCTGAGGTCATAATGGTGCGTACTTCAGCACCGCTTTGCTTAAGTAACCGAATAAGATATGGAGTTTTATAGGCGGCAATTCCGCCGGTTATACCGATAATAATATTTTTGTTTTTTAAAGACATACAAGAATATCGAACCGGCTAAAAACCGGTCAATTTACAGTTTCAACTTCATCCTGAATCAGATGCGGCATTTCTCCAGCCGATTCAATAGCTCGTGATTCGGAGAAAAGGATCGTCTCAATAAGCATTTTCACCTGATCCAGATTAATTGATGAGGTCCAGATCATTGATCCCCGCTCAAGAACCATTTCAAACTGCTGATCGCTCAAAAGTCCCAAATGGCGCAACTGCAGTAGGTAACCTACTGAATCGGAGGAGAATAGCTGTCGCTCCTGATCGGATAAAATTCTGGTGGCATTTGCACTTATGGTCGAATTATACAAAAATTCATTATCATTTTGAAGATGATCAAGGAACCATGAATAGGCCGAACTTATTTCATTCTCGGTAAACCCCTGATTTTTCAGATAAGTCGCAATTTCATCTAAATCATCGAGTCTACCCTGCTGATCCTTGATCTTAGACATCAAGAAAACCACAATTTCCAATACTCTGTCACCCACTATCCCGAAATCCTCCGTAGTTACAAGAGCTATTTATCAATATAATCGTTAACAGCCTTTAAGCAAGCGGATTCTTGCCGCAATACCATAATTTAGTGCTTAAAATGCCTGGCTCCGGTAAATACCATCGCCGCATTTTTTTCATTAACCGCTTCAATTACTTTTTCATCACCTTTGGAGCCGCCCGGCTGTATTATCGCCGTAACTCCGGCATTGAGAGCAACTTCGGCTCCATCCGGCATCGGGAAAAAGGCATCGGAAGCCAAAACCGCTCCTTTTGCTCTATCGCCCGCTCTTTTGACCGCTAATTCGCTGGAATCTACCCGCGAGGTCTGCCCCATGCCAATACCCACGGTCGCCATATTTTTTACGATAACAATTGCATTTGATTTGGTATGTTTGACAATTTTCCATGCAAACAAAAGTGATTTTGTCTCATCGGAAGTAGGTTTTTTCTTTGTAATGACTTTCAAATCCGATTCTTTTGTAACAAGATCATCGGCCGTCTGCAAAAGAACTCCGCCGCGAACATATTTGGAAACCGTTTCACTCTTTGGCCTGCCTTTGGTTATCTCCGGCAAGACCAATAAGCGACGATTCTTCTTTTTCTTTAGCAATGCCAGAGCATCATCGTCAAATCCGGGAGCCAGAATACATTCGACAAAAAACGTTTGATGCAGAATTTCCGCAGCGGCCATATCGACCTGCTTGTTTACTCCAATAATAGAGCCAAAAGCTGATAGCGGATCACAGGCCAGAGCATCGCGGTAAGCATCGGCAATTGTCGCTCCAACGGCAGCACCACAAGGGTTAGCATGTTTGAGAACACAGGCAAACGGCTCATCAAAATCGAGTAACATATCAAGACAGGCATCAAGATCACCAATATTATTATATGAAAGTTCTTTTCCGGCTAACTGCTCAGCACGGCCCAGCGTCGCCCCTTTGAAATTGCCGTCGACATAAAACGATGCCTGCTGATGCGGATTTTCACCATACCGCATTGACGATTTTAATGTAAATGCATAATCGATCTTGTCGGGCATTTCAGCTTTATTGTCGACCGCCTTGCCGGTGTTAAAATAGGCCGAGATTGCGCGATCGTAACGATGCGTCATATTAAATGCTTTGGTTGCCAGCTTTCTTCTGAATTCAATATCCAATTTTCCGTCATTTTCTTTCATTGCCGCAATCACAACACCATAGTCATCAGGCTCGGTGACAACCGCAACACCACTGTAATTTTTGGCCGCGGCACGAAGCATGGTCGGTCCACCAACATCAATATTTTCAATTATTTCGGCATCGGTGGAATCAGGATTGGCGACGGTTTTTTCAAACGGATATAGATTCACAACAACCAGATCGATCCGTTTATATTCCTGCTGTGCCAACTCATCTTCGTCTTCCTGATTGTCCCGACGATACAAAATACCGGCGTGGACTTTGGGATGAAGCGATTTCACCCGTCCACCAAGAATTTCCGGAGCACCAGTGAAGGTTGATACCGAAATTGCCTGGATACCTGCCTTTTTTAATGCCGCCAGCGTTCCACCGGTAGAAATGATTTCGACTCCAAACTCTGACAGCGCCGATGCAAACTCGGCCAGCCCGGTCTTATCGGATACTGATATCAGTGCTCGCTTTATTTCTATTTTCTTATCACTTTCTTTCATGCCTTACTTCCCTGTTAACATTTTCTTGGCCTCACGATATTTGGCGACCGATTTTTCAATAATCTCCTCCGGCAGTTTTGGTCCGGGTGGAGTTTTGTCCCAGTCAAGGCCGGAAAGATAATCCCGAATAAACTGTTTGTCAAACGATGGTTGTCCTTGCCCCGGTTGATACAGATTCTGCGGCCAAAAACGAGATGAATCTGGTGAAAGGACCTCATCGATCAATATAAAGCGCCCATCCCGATACCCAAATTCGAATTTTGTATCGGCGATTATAATTCCTTTGCTCAATGCATATTCGGCAGCTTTCGAATATATCTCGATTGATTTGTTGCGACACAGTTCAGCCGTTTCATTATCAACAATTTCGCACATTTGAGTAAATGAGATATTTTCATCGTGGCCATCATCGGCCTTAGTTGAAGGAGTAAAAATCGGATTGGGAAGTTTGCCGGATTCAGTCAAATCTGATGGAAATGAGAATCCATGCACTTCGTTTAGCCCATTGGAACGTGCATTCAATAGTTCTTTCCACATTGAACCTGAGATATACCCGCGCACAATACATTCAATGTCAATGCGCTTGGCCTTCTTCACCAACATCGTCCGACCCTCAAGCTGATCGCGATATTTATGAAGGTCCTCAGGAAAATCATCCACTTCAGAGGCAATAAGATGTGACTCTATCACATCTTTTAAGAAATCAAACCAGAAAAGCGACATTTCCGTTAAAATTTTGCCCTTGCCCGGAATTCCATTGGGAAGAATAATATCAAAGGCAGAAATTCTATCCGATGATACAATCAACAGTTTATCATCAAGATCATATACATCGCGTACTTTTCCTCTTGAAAAAAGAGGATATTCTTCTATATCTGTAAATAGAACTGCTTTTTCAGTATTTTCCATAATTATTCCTTATATTTTTTCGTGTCACAAATTAGCTTATTTAACGCTTCAGGATATAGCTTATGCTCCATTTTGAGCACTTTGGCCGCAAGACTTTTAGGAGTATCCTGTGGTGAAATCGACACCTTTTTCTGTATTATAATTTTTCCATGATCATAGATTTCATCAACCAGATGCACCGTCACTCCCGACTCTTTATCTCCTGCTTTTATGATCTTTTCATGGACACGACTGCCATACATCCCTTTTCCGCCATATTTGGGTAATAATGCCGGATGAATATTGGTAATACGATTTTTATAATTAGCAACAACAGCCGGCGGCAGAAGTTTTAAATATCCTGCCAGTGCAATAAACTCAACTTCATATTCTTTAAGCATTTCCAATAGATCTCGGTGTGCATCCTCTTTTGAGGGGTAACTCTTCACCTTATAAACAAAGGTATCAATTCCGGCATTAAATGCCCTTTCCAACCCATAGGCGTTATCATGGCCGGATATTACCAGAACTATTTTCCCCGATAAACGGCCGTCTTCTGAGGCATCAATCAATGATTGAAGATTACTTCCGCCGCCCGAAATAAACACGGCAATTTTTGCCCTACTATCCATTCAGTCTCCCGCAAAAAAACCATTTCTATAATAATTATAAAAATGGAAAATATTTTTCAATTTCGTAATCTGTAACTTTCTCACGGTATCTGGCCCATTCAACTTTTTTGTTGGCAATGAGCTGTTCAAATATATGATCTCCCAGAGCATCCCGAACTAATTTTGATTTTTCCATTTCACGAATAGCATTTTCCAAAGAATCCGGCAAAGAATCAATATGATTGTCAGACATTTTCCGAGATGACATTTCAAAGATATTTTCTTCAATCGGATCGGGCAACTCATATTTGCCTTCAATACCGGCCAGTCCGGCTGCCAACATCACTGTAAAGGCCAAATACGGATTACATGCCGGATCGGGAGAACGAAGCTCAACTCTGGTGGATCGTTCATATCCCAGCTTAAGCATCGGAACTCTAATCAGACTGGAGCGGTTTCTTCGTCCCCATGACAAATAAACCGGAGCCTCATAACCAGGGACCAGACGTTTATATGAATTTACCCATTGGTTTAATACTAATGTAATTTCTCTGACATGCCTTAATATTCCGGCAATAAAGTAACCTGCCATTTTTGATAATTGATACGGTGCATCTTTATCATGGAAAAGATTCTTCTCACCTTCGAAAATTGACATATGGACATGCATTCCGGAGCCGTTTTCACCAAACATCGGTTTCGGCATAAATGAGGCAAATAGTTCGTTATCCATCGCAATTTCGCGAACAATAAATTTGTAAATCTGCGAAAAGTCGGCCATTACCAAAGCTTTCTGATATTTCAGGTCTATCTCCTGCTGGCTTGGTGCAACCTCATGATGCGATGCTTCCACCCGAATGCCGATCTGCTCAAGAGCAGCAATGGTCAACTTTCTAACCTGCGTTCCAATATCAACCGAGGCATAATCAAAATAGCCGCCGCGATCGATTATTTCCGGTGTTTCGGCATTGGCAAAATAGAAATATTCGAGCTCCGGTCCCATATAAGGGGTCCAGTTCTTCTTTGCCATTTTATCCAAAATATTTTTTAGAGCCCGGCGAGGATCACCTTTATACGGCGAGCCGTCCGGATTTTCAATATCGCAAAACATCATCGCTGTTTTTTCGCCGCCGATTTCCCAGGGGATAATCCTGAAAGTGCGCAAGTCCGGAATCGCAATCAGGTCTGATTCCTCGATTCTAACGAAACCCTCAATTGATGACCCGTCAAACCCCTGCCCTCTTTCCAGTACAGCTTCAATTTCAGAGCTGGAGATAGCAATCCCTTTGAGCCGACCCAAAATATCAGTAAAATTTAGTCGGATATGACGAACTTCAGCCTCGTCAATAATTCTTAAAACATCTTCCTTGGTCTTTGTCATATCTTTTCTCCACGTAAATGTAAAACGCTAATTTATTCGATTTGATACGTTATGCAATAGAAATATAGGATAAATATTTATTATTATATTATAAAGTAAAATCAGGTTATAAATCCCGCACTTAGCGAAAATTATAAAGTAAGACTAAATTTCGGTTCCATTTTTTATCCAGGCTTTCAGCGAGATAATACGCTGGCCCTCGACCTTTTCCACCTCGAAATGAATATCTTTCCAACGTGGCTTGGCGCCAACCGAAGGAACCGAGCCGATAAGATCGTAGATCAGCCCGCCAACTGTTTCGAATTCTTTGGTTTCATAGTCAAGATTCAATTCTTCGACCAGATCTTCAACCGAGACTGAGGCATCAACTCGCAAAGAATTATCAGGGAGTTTAACTATCTGAGGCTTTTCAGAATCATGCTCATCCTGAATCTCACCAAAGATTTCTTCAAGAATATCCTCGAGAGTAACCAATCCGGCTGTGCCGCCATATTCATCAACTACAATGGCAATATGGGTCTTAGTCTTTTTAAATTCGGCCAATAAATCGCTAATTATTTTTGATTCCGGCACAAAATACGGCTGACGAAGAAAACCTTGAATGTTTGGCGAACTCTGTCCTGAATTGATTCCGGTAAATAGATCTTTGATATAAAGAATACCAATAATTTTGTCAATGCTATCTTCATAAATGGGATAGCGAGAGAAACCAAGCTCCTTAGTTTTCTGGCGAATCTCGTCAATAGTGCTATTTTTTTCAAAACCTTCGACATTAATTCTGGGAACCATCACTTCGCGAACCTCAGTCTGATCAAGCTGAAATATCTGACCGATCATCTCTTTTTCATCTTCTTCAACAATCGGCTCATTAACTCCCGATCGTTCAGCAAGAGTTTCGATAGCACGTTCGACGATATCCTCTTTTTGCTCATCTGAAACATCATCATTGCCGGAATGGGAAAAAACTCTGGAGTATAGACCCAGCACCGGCCTGAAAAACAGGTAGATGAGCGCAAATAGCATGATATACCGGACAATCTCTTTTTCCGACGTTTGCAGGACTCTTCGCCGCGGCAGATATTCCATAAAAATAAGATACAATAGCCAGATAGTGACAAGCATAACCGGATAAATAATTGCTAGAGATAAAGCGGTCACAGCCTTAATTTCCACTGCGAGAAAAACACTCAATAACGTAATAGCAACCAGGGCAAAAGATTTAAAAACCGATGCAATCTGGATCGAAATGCGGGGATTATCAATTATCAGGTTTAGATACTTTTTACGGTAACCGGTGAATTTTTTTACTCTCTCTTCCAGTTCGTCCGATTCAAGATATGCAACCGATGAGTACAGCGAAATAATATGTCCCAGAAAATAACTAACTATGATCAACAGAAGATAAAGAAGAATTTCCATCAGAGCTGCCATCCCATGTAAAAACTCTCTTTTTCTTCCATTCTTTTTCTATCTTCTTTCCTTTCATGGTCGTAGCCAAGCAGATGAAGAAACCCATGACAACAGAGACGCAAAATTTCATCAGTATAGGCAACGCCGTTGATTTTTGCATTTTTCTCAGCGGTTTCGGTCGAAATATAGATTTCTCCCAGGACAGAATCAGGACCTTCATCATCATCAAGATTAAATGAAAGAACATCGGTAGTCCCGGTCTTTTGTCGAAATTCCTCATTCAATCGTGACATACGATGGTCATTTATGAAATTAATATTAACCGATGAATCTAATGCCTTTTCTTTTTTGTCAATTGCTGACATCAATTTGGCAATTTTTTTTCTTGGCGTTTTTTTATGACTGTCAGCAATAATATTAAACTGCACTATTCAACAGCCTCCTTCTTGGGATATTCAACCCGATGGTGAAAAACGCCGATTAGAATTTGCACAAATGATTCGCGAATCTGGGCCAGATCCCTCAGCGTCAAGGGGCAATCCTCGAGTTCACCCGATTGAAAGCGGTCATTGATAATACCTTGTACCAGATTTGAGATCCGCGAAGGTTTGGGATCACTTAATGTCCGGCTGGCCGCTTCAACGCTGTCAGCTAGCATCACAATGGCGGTCTCGCGTTTTTGCGGTTTAGGACCGGGATATGAAAACTCGCTGATTTCAGGATTTTCAATCCCTTGTTCTTTGGCCTTATTATAAAAATAAGGCATTGACATTGTCCCGTGATGCTCCTCGATAAAATTAAGGACCTCATCCGGGAGATCGGCCTCCTCACCTATAAATCTCCCCTTCTTTACATGAGAGGATAAAATAATGGCCGACATGGTTGGCGTCAGATCTTGATGTTTTGATTTTATTCCAAGCTGGTTTTCGACAAAATACTCGGGTATTTCTATTTTCCCAATATCATGATAATATGCTCCGACCCGCGCCAAAAGTGAATTGGCATTTATCGCTTTGGCGGCCGCTTCGGCCAGATTCCCAACCACAATTGAATGATGGTATGACCCGGGAGCTTCCAGAGCAAGACGTTTTAAAAGTGGACGATTCAGATCTGACAATTCCAAAAGAGTAATATCGGTCGTGAATCCAAACAGTGACTCAAAAACAGGAAGAATGCCGATTGCCAGAAGCGGCGAAATAACGGCATTGAGTAATCCCAATCCGATCAGATTCAGAATTTCACCTTTTGTACTTGAGATATCAAATGATTCAATCACATAAATTAAAACTATATATGTTATAGAAAGGTACAAAATCAACCTGAAAAATTCAGATCGCTGACGTACCTGACGGGTTGTAAAACAGGCAATTGTACCGGCGGTTACCGTTATGAGAACTAATGGAAAATCAAATCTATGCAGCACTCCTAATAACAAGGCCAGTGCAAAAGTCGAAAAGATACCGGTTTCGGTATCAAATAGAATGGTAATCAATATTGAAAAGATTATTATTGGATAGATATATTCAGATAGCTGCAATTTGACATCAACAATATAAATTAACACCAGTTCTAAAGCAATTATTAGAAATATCGTCAGTATCTTCGGATTCGAATTATAAATCTGCCTCTTAAAATGATAAAAGTACAAATATAAAAATGAGAATATCAAGAGAACCAACAGCGTTCGTGCTATTACCGGCAGATATTGCTCATAAAGACCCTGCTCCTCAGCCTGCAACGTTTTCTGATAATAAATCTTCCTCAATATCTCCTGTTGTCTTTCACTTATTTTGGCGCCGGCTCGAACAATCAGGTCACCCTCTGAGACCGTTTCCTTTATCGGTTTTATCTCATTAACCGCCTCATCCCGACGAGAATTAATCTCTTCAGCGTTGATAAGTAAATTCGGAACAATAAAATTCCGTCCCAGATCATAGTAATAATCGGGATCAAAATCTTCGTGAGTCGCTCTGCTTTTTAACTGATTTCTAAAACTAACATAGGCCAGTGAGCGATCCAACAATTTATCGCGCACAAGAAAAACATCCCGTTTACCTATCCTGACAATAACCGAGTTGGATTTATTTTCAGGGAGAAGCTTAATATCATACAAGATGCCGGTAAAATATATATTATCGCGCAAAGTCCTCTCAATAATCGAATCAGCCAGAGCAACTTTGTCTTCTTTAATCAACCGATTGATAGCATCTGTGTTTATAAGTGGGTATTGAATAGATAAATTGTCGGCCAGCCCATTTACAACACTATC
>DAOUVS010000014.1 GCA_030667525.1 Candidatus Zixiibacteriota bacterium
CGGTGTTATCTCAAGGCTATTTTCGATTCGTTTCAAAAAGCCATCATTTATAAATTCATCAAGTCGAGTGTCTTCATTTTTAAAATATTCCAAATACTCGACCCCAAATTTTTCCTTTAATTTTCCAAACTCAAGTTTGAAATTGCACATCAATGAAGTAATTAAATATTGTCGAATCAGATCATCTTCATTTAATTTTTTGCCCCGGAAAATCGCCCAATTGTGCTCGTTTACAGATTTCTGATATCTATTCAAAGTCGAGATATTCTGAAAAAATGAATTGCTGATGTAACCGATTGAAGACATCCCAAAACCGATCATCTCATCGGATGATTGCACCGTATATCCCATAAAATTACGAAAGAGACGGCCATCGTTTTGCGCTATTGACAACTCATCTTCCGGCAGTGCAAAATGATCCATACCGATTTGACGATAACCTGCTCCGGTAAAATGTTCCACCGCCAATGAAAACAGTTGATACTTCTTTTCAGCCGGAGGAAGTTCATCAGCATTAATTTTAGCTTGATTGGCGCGCATCTTTGGCAGATAAGCAAATGAATAAACAGCGAGACGATCCGGTTTCATTTTAATCGCCTTTTCAAGAGTCTCCGTAAAGCTTTTCGGTGTCTGGAGCGGCAGGCCATAAATCAAATCAAAATTGATTCCCTTAAATCCCAGCGATCGGCAGACATCAACCTTTTCCTGAACAACTTCAATCGGCTGTTTACGTCCGATTGCATCCTGCACATCTGAATCAAAATCCTGCACCCCCAGAGAGACCCGATTAAAGCCGCGTTTGGCCAGAAACTCTAACTGCTCATTGGATGTTATCCTGGGGTCGATCTCAATTGATTTCTCACCATCTTTTTCAAACGAAAACAGGCTCTCCAAACGGTCCATCATACTGCCGAATTCATCATTATTCAGATAGGTCGGGGTGCCGCCGCCAAAATGAAGCTGGCTTATTTTTTTACGGTCACCTAACAGCTCAGCTGTTTTTTCCATTTCTTTGAAAAGACAATCGAGATAATTTTTTACCGCATCGGTTTGTTCACTGACCGTTGTGTTGCAGCCACAATAATAGCATCGTTTACGGCAAAATGGAATATGACAATAAATCGCCAGCGGTTTATCTGTTTTTGCCGAGGCTTCTTTCAGAGCAAGCTGATACTGATCGATACCAACCAAATCGGACCAGACAGGCACCGTCGGATAACTTGTATAACGAGGTCCCGGACGGTCATACTTCCTAAGAAGTTCAATCGGGACCATCATTGAATTTGTAATATTATTCATTTTCAATTTCGATAATTGTGCACCGTCTCGACCAGAACTCTGACCGATTCCAACGGTGTCTCCGGCAGGATTCCATGCCCAAGATTAAAGATCAGTCGATCATAACTTTCCAATGAATCCAGAATTTTTAGGGTTTTTTCTCTAACATGTTCCGGTGTCCCAAAAAGCACCGTCGGGTCAAGATTCCCCTGCACTGATTTATTTGGCAGAGCGGTCATCGCCTGATTCAGCCTGGTGCGGTAATCGATACCAATAACTTCGTTGTCGAGTTCATTGATTAAATCAAAGTATGGTGCAACATTGTTGACAAAAAGTATTCTCGGTATCTTTAAATCTGATAGTTGACCAAATATCTTATTAATCGGCCTGATAACCCAGTGGGCGAAATCATCGTGTGATAGTATCCCTCCCCAGCTCTCAAATAGCTGAACTACTTCGGCACCAGCTTCGATCTGGGTCCGTAGATATGAGGCAATCTCTTCGGCTAAAAAATCAAACAGCTCTTCGGCGACATCGGGTGATTGATGCAAAAACTTTTTGGCAGAGTTGAATGTTTTTGATCCCTGTCCCTCAATCAAATAACAGGCGAGGGTGAATGGCGAACCGGCAAAACCGATCAGCGGAATATCGGGCAGAATCTTTTTAATCTCTTTAATACCATCGAGAACATTAGAAAGATCGTTAACCGGATTTATTGGTGTCATTCGCCGCACATCAGCGATTGTACTTATCGGGTTGGCTATTTTGGGACCGCCATCAGGAAAGGAAACATCAATTCCCATCGGTTCCAGCATGGTCATTATGTCAGAAAATAAAATTGCGGCATCAAGATCAAATCGTTTGATAGGCTGCTCCGCCACTTTTGCAATAAGTTTTGGCGATTGGCACAACTCCTGAAACGACACTTTATCGCGAACCTCCTGATATTCAGGAAGGTACCGTCCGGCCTGACGCATTATCCAAATCGGGATTTGGCCGGTATTGCGGCGATAGCAGGCGTTAATAAAACTGCTATTTGCTACTCCCACCGATGCGCCTCCTGTTTGATATTTTTGGCCAGAATGTCAGCGGCATCATCAAGCATTTCATCGGTATGTGCGGCGGATAAAAAGCAGACCTCATATCCCGACGGAGGCAGATAGATACCATCATTAAGAACCGACTGATGCATCCGATTAAAATGCGCAATACCATCAGGATCAATATTTCCGGCTGAGCGCGGGAGATCCTTCTGAAAAACAATCCAGAAAATAGAGGCTATTCCCGGCACATTTATAACACTGCCATTAATTTTACTAATTAACTTTGAAACAAAGCGACGATTCTTCTCTTCGAGCTCGGCATAAATTTTTCCATCGGCCAGTTTTTCGAGAGTAGCCAAACCGGCGCTCATCGCCACCGGATTACCCGATAATGTACCAGCCTGATAAACAGGTCCCAGTGGTGAAAGTTTGTTCATGATTTCGGTGCTCCCACCAAAGGCACCAACTGGCATCCCACCGCCGATAATTTTGCCATAAGTCACCAGATCAGGCGGGACAGCGTAATAAGCCGAGGCTCCACCCATGCCAAGACGAAAACCGGTAATCACTTCATCCATTATCAATAAAGCGCCATGTTTCTGGGTCAGCGCCCGCAGCATACGCATAAATTCGTGACTTTGAATCAAAAGACCATTATTGGCCGGGACACCTTCAATAATCACGGCAGCAAGTTTATCACCATTTTTATTGAAAAAATCGTTGAGCGCCTCTTCATCGTTCAAGGGAAGAACAGCGGTATGACTGGTGATAGCCTCCGGGACACCGGCTGATGATGGTTGTCCAAAAGTTGCCAGACCGGAACCGGCCTTGACCAAAAGATGATCGCTGTGACCGTGATAACAGCCGTCAAATTTCAAAATTAAATCCCGCCCTGTATATCCGCGAGCAAGACGAATCGCCGACATCACCGCTTCGGTTCCCGATGAAACAAATCTGATGCTCTCAACCGCATCAACTTTGTTGATAATAAAATTGGCCAGTTTATATTCGGCTTCAGTCGAGGCTCCATAGGTCAGACCTAAATCGATCTGTTTTTTCACAGCCTCAGCGACATCCGGATCACAATGTCCCAGAATCAAAGGTCCCCATGAGTTGCAAAAATCGAGATAACGGTTACCATCGACATCATATAGATAGGCACCCTCTCCCCTTTTTATTATCCGGGGATTACCGCCAACCGATTTGAAGGCTCGAACCGGAGAGTTTACTCCGCCTGGCATTACCTGACAGGCCAATTCATATATCTTTTGTGATTTTTCAGTTTTCATTTTAGTTCTATCTTATTCCGCTCGGTTTATAAAATATTTGTTTTAGTTATTACGACCCATGACCATCATATATTAGTAACTATTTAATGAAAATGTTATTTTAAAATTAATTTATTATAGATGCTGTCGACAATATTTTCGGCATTATTCCCGGATTCCTCAATGCGCTTCAAACCGACCCATTGGTCGTTTTTGCTCTCGCCAAGAATAGCCGTCAGGTTCAATTGCCCTTCTGATATTGATGAAAAGACTCCCAGCGGAAGAGAACACCCGCCATCAAATCGAGCCAATAAGCCCCGCTCAAGTTTGGCTTCAAGCGCTACCTCAGGCGAATTTAACTGCCCGATAATATTTCCCGTATCGGGATCATTATTTCGAATTTGAATTCCAAGAACTCCCTGAGCCGGAGCAGGTAAAAACTTCTTTGGATCAAGTCTGATAACTTTGAGATCAGACAAATCAAGCTCAAGCCTGTCTATCCCGGCGACGGCAATAATAATGGCATCATATAAACCATCGCGCAGTTTTTTAACTCGGGTCGGGACATTCCCTCTTAAATCTTTAATTTCCAATGAGGGTGCATAATAGGTAATCTGGCATTTGCGGCGAGCCGAACTGGTTCCAATAACAGACCCTGGTTTAATCGGCAAAAGGCCATCACCATCAAATTTATCCCGGTTGATAAGCAGAACTTCGCGCCGATCGGCTCTGAATCCAACTGCACCAACTTTTAATCCATCCGGCTGAGAAGTCATCAGATCTTTAAGTGAATGAACCGCCAGATCGATTTCCTTATTTAAGAGCGCCTCTTCCAACTCCTTGGTGAAAAAACCTTTTCCCTCAAGCTTGTCAAACGAAACATTGTCAATTATATCGCCGGTAGTTTTGATGATTTTGATATCAGATTGACAATTATATTTTGAGATAAGGATTTCCTGAATAAAATTCGCCTGCCAGAGAGCCAAATGGGAACCGCGGGAACCTAAAATCAAACGGGCTGAACTCATATCGCTAGTTTTTGGGGAGAGTGGGAGCCTTTGGGGTGACCTTCGGACTTAACCGCAACCATATATTCGGAGAGCATTCGAACTGACTGAAATGATGAATGACTAATCAATTTGGTGACCAGATGAGAAACGGCATCCTGCTGATTCTTGTCAAGAGTGGAGAGTTTTTCAGCAAACAGTTTTTCAAGCGCCTTGTTGGCCATCTCAAGTGATTCCTGATAACTTTCATTAATTATCGGCTTAAGCGAAATCTCAATCTGGTTGGAAAGATATTGACCAACCTCTTTCCGTATGATCTCATTGGCCCGACTTGCCTCAACAAATTTCTCGCGAAGATTACCCTGATGATGATTTTTTAGCTGAGGAATATCTATCAATTCAATATTTGGATTGGAATCAAAATCGTTAGAAAAATCTCTTGGGATTGCCAAATCGATGCAGACTTTCGGAAGAGAGTCAATATCAAACTTGTCTATAAATGAATCTGTAAATATCGCATTATCTGATGATGTAGCCGAGATAATCGCGCTGATTTTTCCCGGTGCTTGTAAAAACTGATCGAGTGAAACAGCCGAGCCGCCAAATTTTTCGGCCAATTCCTCGGCTTTATTAACTGTCCGATTAACAAATAACAGTTCACCACGAAAAGACTCCTGAATGTACTTGGCTAGCTTGGTTGACATCGGACCGGCACCGATTAAAGCAATTGTCGGTTTCTCCAAATCGGCCAAATGCGAGACAAGTGCATCCCCGGCAAGAGAAGCCATCGACAACGAACCGCGGCCAATCGACGTTTTCCTTTTAACACAGCGAGCAACCAAAAGTGCCCGTTGCGCCAGATGATCAAGGACCGGTCCCACCAAACCAAACTCCTTGGCATCATAATAAGACTGCTTAAACTGCCCGGTGATCTGGGTTTCGCCAATAACCATTGACTCCAATGACGATACCATCCGGAACAGATGCGAAATAGCATCCCGCCCTTGAAAACTATAAAAATCATTGGGGAAAAAGGTTATGTCATTGGCGCCTTTAAAAAAGAAATCAATCACCCGATGCAGAAGTTGTGACGGCTGAATAGAATCGGGAGCCGAATACAAAATTTCAATTCGATTACAGGTCGATAGATAAATCAGCTCATCAACACCAAGTGCTTTTTTAAGTTCTTCCAGATCGGTTTGTCTCGATTCCGGATTTAGTGTCATCCGGTGCAATAAACGATTATTCTGCTGCCAGATCGATGTGCCAATTATTCCAATACTCATTTTCTATTCCAACCTAAATCTTATCTTTCAATTTTAATATCGAACAAATATTAGAAATTTCCATTTTCTTGTGTCACACTTGTGTCATATCTCAAAATAATTTGTAAGGATTGGATAACTCTGTCATTCCTTATGGTTGAGTCAGAAAACCCGGCATTTTCAATTCTATTTAAAAAATAATCTAAGGGCAATGTGCCGGAGAAAATTGTTGGTTTTTGAGATGTTTTATTTGCACAAAATGCCCAATTATTTATGTCTAAAATGTCCGGATATGGCCGGTTGAGATGTAGCAACTATCCCGATACAACGGAATACCTTAGCAATTATAATTTATTGACATGTAACGGGTTAGTTTTTACTAATCGCAATAAATTGGAATATTAAAGGGTGTGTCGCTGCGGACACGGATGATTTGAAGTTAGGACCCTGGTTTTGTAAATTAGGCATTAGAAGAGGAGATTTATACTTCAGTATGAGTGGTTATATAATCTCACTACTGTCCGGTTAAAATAGAGATAGTTGAGGTATAGGATCCCTGATTTTATTCAATTTATCGACGTTAAGCGACAGGATATCGATCAACATGGTTTTTTCCATGAGTATTTCTTTAATCATTCGGTTCAATTCAGTAATAGAATGAGCAAATTTGGTTTGATATTTAATATAGGTCAGCAACAAGTAATAACACATAGCCACCCAAACCTGAGTCATAACAGCATTGGGAGTTGTTCCTAAAAATGATTTGATTTTCAGGTTTGTTTGATCCATTTAAAGAACAATTCTATCTGCCATCGTGATTTATAAATATCAGCAATCGATTTGGCGGCCAAAGTGAAATTGTTGGTTAAAAACTCATAATACTTGCCTGTTTTCGGGTCTGTATAGCCTACAAGGCGTAACGATTCGGGATATTTTTGGCTGGTGTAATAGCCTCTCAATCTGATGACATCATCTCTGATGACATGTTTGTTGTTTATCGGTTGATGCTGTCCGGTGATTTCATATTTGAGATTACGCTTGCTCCGAGTGACAAAGAACACGCCATTTTTGTTCAAGTCCCACAACCATTTATAGTCGAGGTAGGCCAGGTCAACCGATAGGATGCTGTCCGGTAGCAAAGCAAAATAAAGCTTCTTATCGTCTCTGGCCACTCGAACATCGTGATGTTTGCCGTCAGTCATAGCCATAAAGCTCGGCGGGGAACCGCTGTGATCGTAGAGATAATGAAGTTTAATTGCTCCTTTGCGTTTGCGGAAGACAGCCCAGGAAAAGATTGACAGACACAAATCAATAATGGTTGCATCCAGGTCAAAAGAGGGTTCTTGAAACGAAACTTGTGTTTGGGAGTAACTGATTGACATTTCTCCAGCAGTTTGTAGAAAACGGCCTCATAAATCTTGGAAGATCGTTTACTCATGGCATCCGATAAAGTACTCCGCTTGATACTTTTTAGGCCGATATGATACCACTTGGAGTGATGAACGTTAAGTGATGTTTCGATTTCTCGTAAACTGTCCTTGCCGCCAATCTGAGCGAATAACAGAACTATTAACTGTTGTCAGCCGGTAAAATATTTGGCGTAATAGTTCCCTTTTAGCTCTTTTTCGAGATTTTCAAATTCATATCTCGGGAAAATCCTTAGTGTCTTAACTTTCAACTACAGATGTCCGAATTGCCTGAAGACGTACAGTCTCATCATCACATTTGTTAAGTTAGTTTGTAATTTTACTGCTTCTGGGGCCGGTGGACGGTAGCCAATAGCACTGTGGGGACGTTTCGTGTTGTAATGGATTCGCCATCGTTCCAGAAGGACCTGAATTTCAGTCAAAGTGTAAAATATCTCCCGGTTTAGAAGTTCATCCCGTAGTTTACCATTAAAAGATTCAACATACCCATTCTCCCAGGGACAACCCGGTTCAATGAATAAAGTCTGGACTTTGAGACGTTTCAGCCACTGTCTGATGGCTTTAGTGGTAAACTCAGGCATTGTCAGATCGAAGATATTCAGGAACTCCTCGTTGAATAAACAGATCAGATAAAGTGTCAATGACATCTTGACAAGTAAGCTTCCGATCAGCTTTAAGAGCCAGACACTCCCGGGTATATTCATCAACAATTGTTAGAATCCTGACCGGGCGGTTGTCGTGAGTGCGCTCAAAAACAAAATCATACGACCAGAGATGATTGGGATATTCAGCCCGCTGTCGCACACAGGAACCGTCATTGAACCACAGACGGCCCCGTTTCGGTTGTTTCTTAGGCACTTTTAAGCCCTTCCTGGCGCCAGATACGCTCTACGCGTTTGTGATTTACTCTAAATCCTTCCGCTTTCAATAGTGCCGTAATCCTCCGGTAACCATATCTTCCATACTAATAGGCTAACTCCGTAATCCGTTTAATCAACCGCAATTCATCCACTCGTACGGTTGACTGATGACGTTGGGTCGATCTCGGTTGAGAAAGAACCTTACGGGCCCGTCTCTCGGATAGGCCCAGCTCACGACGAACTCGCTCAACCGCCATCCGCCGTTTTGCCGGGCTGATCAGTTTCCCGAGACAGCCTCTTTCATAATCAATATGTCAAGGGCCTGCTCGGCGACCAGCTTCTTCAGACGGCTGTTCTCGCGCTCAAGTTCTTTCAGACGGTGGGCCTAGTTTGTGCGTAGACCGCCATATTCCTTACGCCAGCGATAATAAGTCTGTTCGTTAATCCCCAACTTCCTGGAAACCTGCTTGACTGTCATGCCCATAGAAAGCTCAACTTCAGCTTCCCGCAGCATCCGGACGATTGCTTCCACTGTGTAACGTTTGCGGCTCATAACTGCCTCCTTTCTCAATCCAGTCCAATATACTATCTTTTAAACCGGATCGATATATGGGGGGCAGGTCAGTATTGTTGAATAATTATCCAACGATTTTTTATTTATGAGTAATAATTTCAGACCGGAAATGGTCTCTCATAAATATATAAAAGAAAAACTAATAATACTATCAGCTAAACCGATATATTTTATAGCATATAAAATATTTAATGTGGTTTGGAGTTAACGACTTAAAGAAACATTTGTTTTTGAATATTGATATTATTGGGAAACTATTCTGTAATAAATGCTTGCAAATTTAAGGGTAATTATTATTTAATATATTATGAATATTATCAAGAGACTATTAAGAAATACCGGTCCCTATAAATTCTTATCATGGCTTCGCGGAAAATATCTGGTTGATAAAGCCCAATTTTTAAGACCTTCTGATTTTAAAGAGTTTGGTAAAGGGGCAAAAATTGATTCAAATGTAGTAATCAACAGGCCCGACCGTGTAATATTAAAGGATAGAGCTCAAATAAGAAGTGGCACGATCATTAATTCCATTGGGGGGTTATATATTGGAGAAAATTCCGGTATAGGATACCATTGCACCATCTTGACAGCGGAGCATAAATATTTTGGAGCGAAAAGTATTCCCTTTGATAATGTTGCTTATCTAAAGCCTGTGGTCATCAGGGAATTTGTTTGGATCGGCACCAATGTAATGATTCTTCCGGGAGTTGAAATAGGCGAAGGTGCTATCATCGGAATTGGATCTGTAATAACGAAGGATGTTCCTCCTCTTTCAATAATGCTGGGTAATCCTGCTAAAATAATATATAAAAGGAATAAGGAACATTATTATAAGTGCAAGCAAGGTGGAAATTTTCAGAGTATATCAGTCGCACAATATGAAGAAAAATTTTTTGCGGCAAGCGAAAAAAAGTTTGAGGAAATAATTAAAGAGTTGGGGATATAGAGGGAAAACCTGCTGATAGAATATCTCTCCGGGTTAACAAGATAAATATGCTAATTCGATTAAGAGGATGAGGTAGAAATGAAATCGGTTTTTATAGTATTATTCATAATATCAATTATGTCCCTGATAGGTCTTGGGCTGGGGCTTTATTCTACCTATTTGATTCCCAAGAGTAAAACAATTTTCTTTACATTAATTGCAATATCCCTTGTCACTATATTTGGGTTTGGTCTGTGTTTCAAAATAATTTACAATATACACCAACAAAACTACGCTATTACTACTCAACTTCAGCAGGAACTTGACAATAAACAGAAACTGATAGATTCATTTAACAGTGAATTTGAAAATCAACTACTGTTTATTCATCATTCGGTTGGACAGAACTGGATTTATGAAGGCGGTTTAGGCGAAAGTTTAATTAAATATGGAATTGGAGTTCATGATGCAACCTATGGCGATGAAATTGGAGAAAAAACTGATATAAACCATTGGGTTCAAAAATTCCAAGATGATATAGATAAAATTTTTAAATTCAAGACTCATTCTAATATTTACTATGGTAATGATAGGGAAAATGATATTATTATGTTTAAGTCATGTTTTCCTAACAGCGATGTTGTCGATGAAGGTGTAGCACCCGGAAAATCAGACGAATCATTGAGAACACTCTGGAACTACAAAGCTACTTTTATAGAGCTTAAAAAGGAATTTTCGAAATATCCCGGTAAGATTTTTATTTATATTACTGCACCACCCCTTGTTCCTGCCCAGACCACTCCCGAAAATGCGGTAAGGGCCAGAAAATTTAATAATTGGGTAAAAGGTGAATTTATTGTAGATTACAGGGGTAAAACCGGCTTGAATAATTTTCTCGTATTTGATTTTTTTGATATACTGGCGGATGATAATAGTATATTAAAAAAGGAATATCGCCTTAGTGAAACTGATTCTCATCCAAATAACAGAGGAGCCAAGCAGGCTACTGAGTTATTTATTGAATTCTTAATAACACACGGGATAATTAAGAATAGTATGGCCATTGAAAATGCCAATGGTAATCAATAGATATTGGTAATACCAGTTATTAGTTTAATCATATTGGATTAAATGACTAGTTTCGTAAAAAATATCATAAAAATAATGCTGACAGCCAGCGGGTATTACAGCCTTAGATATTCTATTAAAACTTCTAGAAATAAGAAACTTCTTATTTTAATGTATCATGACATAATTAAAGAAGGAACCCCGCGCCACAAATCCGCGTTGGCAATAAAATCAACTGACAAAACATTTGAGGCCAATCTTAAGGCGTTAAAAAATTTTCGGGTCATGCCATTAGAAGATGCCACAAAAGAAATGAAATGCGAAGAAGGTCTTCGTGAAGACAGTATTGCCATAACATTTGACGACGGTTATAGAAGCATGTATGAATTGGCTTATCCTCTATTAAAAAAATACAATCTACCGGCCACCGTATTTATTACCAATGATTGGATAAACGGAAAAATGATATTATGGTGGGAAACCCTTGAAGATATGATTGTTCAAACAAATTTTTCTAATATTTCATGGAATAGATTAAGACAAATTCTTTATTTAACCAAAGACAACAAAGAAAGACTGTTCAACAATAGTTTTGAGTCCAAAAGCGATTTTTTTCAATGGATATGTCCTCTTATCATGCGTTCGAGTAACAATGATCAAAAGAGAATAATAAAAGAGTTAAAAAAAATGCTTCTGACTGACCCAAATAATACAACTACTAGTCCCAGGCCATTGGATTGGAATCAAATCATTGAGATGTCGCAAAACAAAATAAATTTTGGCGCCCATACTTGCAGTCATTTGAATTTGAGTTTTTCTGATTTGGAAGAGGCCAAAGAAGAAATTGTTTCATCAAAAAGGGAAATTGAGGCGAAAACAAACATTTTGGTTTCCGGTTTCGCTTACCCTTATGGGTGTGATTATGAAGGGTATAAAAAAATTAAAGCGCTACTTGAAAAACATAATTTTGATTACGCAGTTGTGGCAATCCCCGGAAATAACAACGTATATTCTGATTTTTATCGTTTGTTTCGTATTTCAGCACCTTCAAACAAAGCTGTTTATCTGTCCAAACGTGAGTACTATCTGGGATTGACTTCATCACCCCCAACACCGATTTCGATTGACATAAAGGATAACATTTAATAAGAATAGGGCAACGATATAATTAGTATATTAGGAAGATTTTGATTAATTTTTAAGATAGATATGTGCAAAAATAAAAATATTTTATTAATTGTCTTTCATTTTTATCCAGACACCGCAATTGGAGCCATCAGGTCGGAAAAATTTGTTAAATTCTTGCCTGAACTTGATTGGAACCCATTTGTTCTGACGGTTAAAAACAAATACTTTCGGAATAAAAGTGATGAACAACCAGATTTTAAGTGCCCTATATATCGAACCGGAAAACTACCGATTTTAGGAGATTTTTATAGAAAGTTTAAATCGTGGCAAAAAAGAAATAATAACTCTTCGTCAAATGATCAAGAACATTCAAAACTTGCCGGCGATAAAAAAGACTACTCCAGTACAAACGTTACTTCCAATTGGAAAAAATATATAAATATCTTATCTTCTATTCCGGATGAACATATGGGCTGGATTATACCTGCGACAATCAAGGCCATTCGTCTTATACGAAAAAATAAGATTGACATTATTTATTCTTCAAGTCCACCACATACCTGTCATATAATAGCTTTATTGGTAAAAATGTTTACCAATTGTAAATGGGTTGCCGATTTTCGTGATCCGTGGTCAATGGCTATAAAATCGGGATATGTTGATGTGCCAATTTACCGTAAAATAGAAAATTACCTGGAAAAAAGAGTAATATTGAAAGCCGATATGATTATCAGTACAACCGTAGATATTCAAAAAAGCTTTCAGGGACTTTATCCCGAAATTGATAAAGAAAAATATTTTACGGTTTACAATGGATATGATGAAGCAGAAATGCCGGATTGCCCGAAACCAGATAATGGCAAAGGTTATGTTCAATTCCTTTATGCCGGTAATCTTTGGGGAGGGCGCGATCCGTATGCTCTTATAGAAGCTGTTGGTGTAATTACTTGTGCGGAAAACTTGGATTTGCCAAAAATCAGGATTGACTTCTACGGAACTTTCGAAATTGATCCGCAAAAGACCGATAAGTCCATTGATAAATATGAACTAAGAGATAATATTGCTTTTAATAAACCTGTCAAAAGAACTGAATACTTGAATATTATTTCAAAGGCTGACATTCTGATTCTTATGCAGGGACCATTACAGTCAACATGTATTCCGGCCAAAACATTTGAATATCTAGCCACAGGTAATTCTATCCTGGCTCTGGTTACTCCCGGTGCCACAGCCGATTTTCTATCCAAATTTAAAAATGTTGAAATGGCTCATCCTTATAAAAACGATGAAATAGAAACGGCCATTTTACAAATTCTCAAAAATTATAAGGACAGGTTATCTTTGGATCCAGAACATTTTAATAAACTACAAAAATATACAAGAAAAAATCAGACGATATATTTGGCCGAGCTTTTAAACAAAAGATGTTGCAATAATTGAATATAGAAAAAACTAATTTTATTTATCGATCTATATAAAAAATGCAAAATCAAGTCCATGAAATAATAAAAAAGAAGCATCTGCTATATTTGTTTATAATATTGATCTCATCTATTCTTTCAATTGCTCTATTATTGTTTGACGGAAAAATTATATTAGGCGTCGTGATTGTGATAATCAGTTCAATATTTATTATTAAGTATCCAATTATTGGCCTTATTGAGTTTATTATATTGAGTTTTATCCGCCCCACCGACATTTATCCGGCACTACAGGCAATTCCATTGGCCAAGTTGGTTGGCGGTCTTACTCTCGTGGCAATTGTAATAAAAAATATTCGAACAAGAGATTTTATTTTAGGAAGTAAATATTTTTACTTATTGCTTGGTTTTGCCTTAACTCTTTTTATCTCAATTCCACTATCTTATTGGCCTTCGACATCAT
The DNA here is from genome assembly GCA_030667525.1 of Candidatus Zixiibacteriota bacterium. Taxonomy (GTDB): domain Bacteria; phylum Zixibacteria; class MSB-5A5; order GN15; family PGXB01; genus JAAERC01. The sequence goes on from DAOUVS010000014.1 coordinate 13,728, forward strand.
TACAAGTTTCTATCGATTTTTTAAAGATTATCTTGTTTTATTTGATATTCGTCAATATCGTTAAAAAATGGTCATATTTTCGAACCGTTTCTATTGTGGCACTTTTATGCATTTTAGTTCTCTGTTTTTCCACAATCCAAACGTTTTTAGCCGGCAATATTCGCGCCTTTTCAATCATAGGTGGTGGTTTGAGCGACGCTAATGATGTTGCCCTAATTATGGTCACTGCTATTCCGTTTGCCGCCTATTGGAAAATTGGAAAACTTAACAAATATTCTGGTTTGATACTATATTGGAGCACAATTACTTTTCTTATGGTCGGAATAATATTGACACAATCCAGAGGCGGATTTTTGGGTTTGGGAGCGGTTATGTTTTCTCATTTAATTCGCGGACGAAATAAAATACTCGGTATCTTTGCCTTTGTTTTTATTATTGCTCTAATTTTACTAATAATTACATCGGAATTTAGCAGCAGATACTCAACAATTGGTAATTATGAGCAAGATGCTTCCTCTATGGGCCGAATTTACGCATGGAAAGCAGGAATCAATATGATGATTTCCCGCCCATTTACAGGAGTTGGTATCGGTAGCTTTGAAATTGCATTTGGTACTGATTTCAGGCCGGCAGGATTTACCTCAAATAAATGGATGGCTCCTCATAACACCCTGGTTCAGGTCGGCGGAGAAACCGGCTTATTAGGTTTGGGAATATTTATGTACCTTTATTTTTTATGCTTATACCAAATAAATCATTTAAAACCTGCCGGCGGTCGAATTTCCAAGGAACGAATTTCGAAAACAAAAGATATTATATTTTCAGCTTTAATTGGTTATGGGGTATGCGCTTTTTTCCTCACCCAAGCTTTAAGTTATATATTATATTTTTTAATTGCATCAACCGTCAGTATAATTGAAATTAACAGGAGACAAAAAATTTCTTTTGAGAATAAAGATACCGATTTATCCTAAAAATATAACAGAAACGAGTTTTAATTAAATGAATAGTTAAGGGAAATTCCAATTGTTAAAACATGACCATAAATATGAACAACATAAATAAGATTACTATTCGATTGGCGGATAATTTAGATAAGGATAAATGGAATCAATATCTGATTAAAACACAAGGCGGAATATTGGGGCATCAATGGCAATGGCGCTCAATTTTGACTAATTCCTTTAATATCCAACCTTACTATATAATAGCGGAAAAAGAAAATAATGTGGTTGGGCTTTTACCAACTGTATTTATGTCAAGTTTCATTTTCGGCAAATTTCTTATATCTTTACCCTGGCTGGATTACGGCGGACCAATCGCAGACAATGATACTATAGCTTCTAAATTAGTTGATAAGGCCGAAGTTATTGCCCAAAAAAACCAATGCCGGTTTTTGGAGCTTCGCGCCGTTAAGCATCGATTATCAAATCTAACTGAAAAAATAGACAAGTTCGGTTTTCAACTTGATTTGACTCTGGGACAAGAAGAAGTATGGAAATCATTTGATGCCAAAGCGCGCAATCAGGTAAGAAAGGCCGAGAAATCGGGACTAACTGTTAATTTTGGAAAAGCAGAATTGCTTGATGATTTTTATAAAATATTTTCTCGCAATATGCGTGACCTGGGTACTCCTGTCTGGCCCAAAAAACTTTTCACCGAAATATTACATCATTTTAAAAATGACTGTGAATTTGCCCTGGTCAAAATGGATCAAAAACCGATTGCCGCCGGCATGCTCATTCACTATTTTGATTATTCTGTGGTACCATCGGCATCAGCCAATCGCGAATATTTAAAATATTGTCCCAATAATCTAATGTATTGGGAAATAATAAAACGTTGTATCCAACGGGGATCAAAAACCTTTGATTTTGGCCGAAGTTCAAGAGGAAGTGGAACTAATCGTTTCAAAAAGCAATGGGTAAAGGAGCCAATAAGTCAAATATGGCAATATCGACTCCTTGAAATTGATGAACTGCCGGAATTGAATCCAAACAATCCTAAATTCAAATTGGCCATATCAATATGGAAAAAATTACCCTTACCGATTGCTAACTTTTTTGGTCCCAAAATAGTAACCAGGTTACCCTGAGGCAGTATGTTTAGTTCATTACCACCAACAGGAGTTCCATTTTCATGGAAATATATTTTTTCACCTAAAACTCATAATAAAATGTCATTGGGTGATTGTTTGCGCTCATTGGTCGGCGGCGAACCGTTTATCACCTGTTCAGGTAAGGCGGCACTATATTTAATACTTATATCAGCCTTTTTAAAAGAACCGCTCCGCAACGAAGTTATTATCCCTGATTATACCTGCTGGAGCGTGCCCTCGGCGGTGGTCAAAGCCGGTTTGAAGGTCAGGCCGGTAGATATTGATATGGACAATTTTGGACTCTTACCTGAATTAGTCGAATCAGCCATTAATAAAAATACACTAGCCGTGGTGATGACGCATCTTTTTGGTATTCCCGGTCAAATAGATATTATTGAGGAGATTTGTCGCCGGCATAATATATTTCTGATTGATGACGCCGCTCAGAGCCTGGGGGCATCGCTTAATAGTCGACCGTTAGGGTCTTTTGGAGATGCCGGTATTTTTAGTTTTGGGCGAGGCAAAAATATAACAACTCAAAACGGCGGAGCCGCCCTAATTCGCAATGACTCATTAATTGAGATAGCAAAAGGTATCTACCAGAATGATTTTCCAATGGCTGCCAATTTTAATCCCATTGGAGATATAATGCTGGCCGCTTATAAAATCTTGTTTTCCAGATATTTATATTGGATTCCAAATAACCTCCCCTTTCTGAAATTAGGAGTAACTGAATATAATCCCAATTTTTGTATCGAAAAAATGCCCCCTCGCAATCGAATCCGCGGCGCCATGATGTTTGAATGGTTGGATAAGATCACCCATGATCGAAATGAAATAGCGTCAGCCTATCGCGAATTATTCGAAAAAAATCGGTTCAAAGGTATCTCAATTATTCAGGACGGCAGTAGTCCGGCATATTTACGATTTCCCATTTGCTTAGGAAATAAAAATAATAGACGATATATATTAAAAAAAGGGCGTGATTTTGGAATATCGAGTATGTATCCGAACACAGTTAGTTCAATTGACTGCTTGAAACCATATCTGGTAAGTGAATTTCCCCAATGTTTAACAGCAAAAAGAGTTTCTGAGACATTGATAACTTTACCAACACATTATTGTATAACAAATATTGATATGGAAAATATCGTAAACATTATTAGTAGTGGCAAAATTAATCTATGTTAGATTCGAATCGATTAATTATAGAAAGTGGTGAATTTTATTTGATTGTTTTACAATGAGTAAGTATTTAATGTTTGTTTGACTAAAAAAGTAAAAAATACGGGGTGAAGATGTTGGATATTATATCTGAAATTTGGTGGAAAATTAGATGGAGCTCAAAATCGACATCTTTTCTGCATTTTTTGGCTATGAATGCTCCGTTTAATTCCTGGCGAATATTCTTTCACAAAATGCGAGGAGTTAGAATAGGTAAAAATGTTTATATCCTTCAAGGAGCCTACCTTGAAGAATCGCGTCCATGGTTAATTGAAATTCAGGATGATGTAAGAATTGGCACCAATGTGACAATAGCAACACATGATGCCGTTTATTATGTTCATGATAATAATATTCCTTACAAATACGACAAAGTCATTTTAAAAAAGAAATGTTCCATCTGCTCAGGATCAATAATTATGCCGGGAGTTACAATTGGCGAATGTTCTGTTGTAGCGCCGGGAGCACTTGTTATTAAAGATGTCCCCGATAGAGTTATTTTTGCCGGCTCGCCGGCAAAAAAAATAGCGACTTTGGACGAAGGTTTGGAGAGAAATAGAAAACGGATCAAAGAGCTTGCTGAAATGGATAAAAAAACAAAGTACCCCTGGAAATTGGATGAATTTGAAGAATGAAATTGGTTCAAGTTGACAAAGAGGATACCTCAGACTGGGATCAATATGTTTCCAATATTGAAACATCCCATTTTATGCAATCATATAGCTGGGGCCAACTTAAGAAACAAACTGGCTGGAATCCGATATATCTAAAAGTAGTTGAGAATGAAAAAATGAGAGGAGCGGCCCTGCTCCTGACAAAACGACTTCCCCTTATTAATAGATATATTTATTATTTACCAAGAGGCCCGGTTGTTGATTTTAATGATAACGAAGCTTTTTTATTTTTGATGAATAACATCAAATTATTCGTTAAAGACAATAACGGCATCTTTTTACGTGTCGACCCCTACCTTAAAAAAAATGATGAGAATAATTTATTATTTGAGCAAACAGGGTTCAAAAGAAGTAAAAAGAAATGGTCATTCTGGAATAATCCCAGATTTGTTTTTTGGCTAAACCTCGAAAGTGACAGTAAAATACTTCTAATGAGGTTACACAAAAAGGCAAGAAATGAAATTAGATTTCCCCACAAAAGGGGCGTTGAATTTTCATTGGCAAATATATCTGATATAGATGATTTTTATTCCCTTATGATTGGAACGGCTGAGCAAAAAGGTATCGGTTTTCATGATAAGAATTATTATAGAAAACTTTACAAAACACTTGGCGATACCGGTATGGCACAATTATTTATGGCCAGACACGAAGGCAGAGCTATTGCAACAGGAATGTCACTGGTTTATGGAAAGAGAGCGTGGCTTATGTATTTGGCCTCTAGTAAAAAACATTTTCATTTTCGGCCCAACCGAGCGCTTCAATGGGAGATGATTAAATGGGCCAAAGAGAAGGGCTGTACGGTCTATGATTTCAGGGGAACGGCAGCCGACGATCCGCCCGATCCAAAAGATCCTGGATATGGTGTATATAAATTTAAGAAAAGTTTCGGACCAGAATATATAAAACTAGTTGAGTATTATGATTATGTGGTCAACAGACCAATCTATTTACTATTTGGTTTTGTGGAAAATTACCTTTTTCCCTTAATGGTTAAAGGGATGTTAATCCTTCCTAAATTAAAAAGATTGTTGGGACGATCCAAAAAATCATAATGATTTATCTGAAACTACATACGTAAATGAATATTTGTATTGTTTACATGTCCGCCTACCCTTGGGATGTAAGGGTAGAAAAAATCGCTACCTTTCTTGCTCAATCAGGACACCAGGTTCATATTCTTTGCAGAACAACAAAGGGACGGCAAAGAATTGAAAAGATTGACAATATTTCGATTACAAGACTTCAACTCTTTAGCGACAAATTATATAAACTTAATAGATTCTTTGATTTACCGTATCCATTTAATCCATTCTGGATAAAGCATATCTCTAATTTTACACGGCGAGCTAATATCGATCTTATTATTGTTCGTGATATCCCATTGGCCATCCCATCAATTATTGCGGCCAGGAAAAACCATATCCCGGTAATTCTGGATATGGCTGAGCATTATGCAGCAATGTTTTCTGATTTCATCAAAGATAGTCCATTAACAAAAAAAATACCACGATTTATTATGAAGAATCCGATGATTGCTACTTTAACCGAAAATATTGTCATTAGGTATATCGATCATATTTTTACAGTAGTTGAAGAATCAAAATGGCGTTTGGAAAATCTTGGCGTTCCCGTAGATAAAATATCTATTATTAGTAATACTCCGCATTTAAGCAAAAAACCAACAGACAAATTTGATGTCCCTAATGGTTTGAAACTGGTTTATATCGGTCAACTTCAACATACTCGGGGAATCGGAACTGTCATCGAGGGTTTACATCTTGCAATCAAAACGAATCCTGATATTCACCTATATATTGCTGGAAGCGGTGAACAGAAAGATTATTTTGTCAATCTGATTGGAAAACATAATCTGGAAAATAATATTCACTACCTTGGTTGGGTAAAACCGATTGATGCCTATGCCTGGATAAATAGCTGTGATGTCGGAATTGTTCCGCCCCTAAGCACAAAACATATAATATCTACAATTCCCAATAAACTTTTTGATTATATGCTCTGCTCTCAACCTGTTCTTGTCTCGGACGTTGCTCCTTTAAAAAGAATTATTTCGGAAACAAATTGTGGATGGTCTTTTAAGGCCGGGAATCCAAACGATTTTGCAAATAAGGTCCTGGAAATTGCCCAAATGCAAGATATTGGCAAGTTCGGCGCCAATGGAAGAGAAGCCATTATCAGAAAATACAATTGGGAATATGATAGTAATATTCTATTGGAAAATATTAACCGTATTACCAGCAACCCGCAATAAGCTCCTATATATTTTTGAAATATTGATTGTAAATAAAAAAATGCTGATGCCAGCCGATACAATTATATATGGAGAAAATTAGTTGATTCTATGGTTTCTATATAATTAAATTTATAGACAAATAATATAACGTCCAGGAACACTTTGAATGATGATAAAAATACTGTCTGTAATGGGAACACGTCCCGAGATTATCAAAATGGCTCCGGTTATTCGTCAATTAAAAAAATATTCAGATATTAAATCCATTGTTCTGACAACCAGTCAGCACCGCGAAATGTCTAACCAAATGTTTGACGAGTTTGACATTATTCCCGACATTGATCTGGATATAATGATTCCCAACCAAACGCTGTCATATTTGACTTCTCGTATTGCTGCAGAAATGGAGAATGTTCTAAATGATGTCAAACCGGATGTGGTTTTGGTTCAAGGCGACACAACCAGTGCGGCCATATGCGGTTTGGTTTCTTATTACCATCGAATTCCAGTTGGTCATATAGAGGCTGGATTGAGAACCTATGACCCGGGATTCCCTTTTCCTGAGGAGATAAATCGTCAGCTTATAAGCCGTCTGGCCACCTTCAATTTTGTTCCGACTCAGCGAGCCCTCAAAAACCTCCTAAGCGAAAGTATTGATAAACGAACGATATATTTTACCGGCAATACGGTTGTCGATGCATTACAACATCTTATGACGACCAAACAGGATATTTGGGCAAGCGGTAAAAAATCAGTCAATGATAAACGCCTAATTCTAGTAACTGCTCATCGCCGCGAAAATTTTGGACAACCAATGGAAAACATTTGTTTGGCCATTAAAAATATTATTAATCAATTTGATGATGTCGAGGTGATTTTCCCAGTACATCCCAATCCAAATGTAAGGGAAATAGTGTATAAGCATCTTGATTCCAACAAAAAAATAAGATTAATTGAGCCTTTAATTTATACTGAACTAATTAGGATTATGGCTAAGGCAGAAATCATCCTCACTGACTCGGGAGGAATACAGGAAGAAGCGCCAACAATGAAAAAACCGGTCTTAATCCTTCGGGGCGAAACCGAACGTCCTGAAGTTGTCGAAGCCGGCGGAGCCATATTGGTTGGCACAGATAAGAATAGAATCGTTGAAGAGGCCTGCTCCCTTTTGACCGATGCGAGAAAGTATCGTTCCATGACCAATATAAAAAATCCATTCGGCGATGGCCGAGCATCCAATCGAATTGTTGATATTCTTCGACTACATTTCGAGTTGCCTCTTGAAAACAAGACACCTTCCCTTGAGGAATTCTATTCGCCATCTTATTAATTTAATTTTGGACAGATAAAATTTCCAAAAAATAATGAAATTTGAATAGGGGCAATATTGGACAACAACAATAATAAGCTAGTTGTAATGCATCTGATTGCAGCAATGAATATTGCCGGAGCGGAAAAAGTAATATTAAATCTGCTATCTCAAAAAAATACCGGACCGTATGATTTACGAGTGACATCATTTATACGAGCTACTGATGGAAGCGGCACCGAATTTCTTGAAGTGGCACAAAGTACGGGTGCTGTTACGGACAAAATATTAATGTACAAAAGATGGGATTGGGGTGATGTTAAAGCACTGATTCATATCATCAAAAAACATGATGTTAAAATCATTCATTCCCACGGCTACAAATCAGATATTATTGGCGCTATTGCTTCGCTTAAAACCGGTGTGCCAATGATTGTCACGGCTCATGGTTTTATTGGGACTGACCTCAAACTGGCCATATATGAAAAAATAGGGTGCCTTTTTCTTCATTTTGCAAAAAAAGTAATATGCGTTTCAAAAAATGTTGAAAACACCGTAAGAAAGGCAGGATTACGCTCAAAAAAAATCCTATTAATCCCCAATGCCGTAGATTTTGATTACTTTTCCGTTACTGCCGAGATTGATCTTCGCAGTGAGTGGAATGTGATTAATGGAAAGTTACTAATTGGATGCGCCGGAAGGTTATCAGCTGAAAAGGCTCAAAACAATCTGATAAAGGCCTTTGCATTATTGCCAGAGAGACTAAAAGATAAAAGTCAACTGGTTTTGGCTGGCGATGGCCCCAAGAAGGATGAACTTTTGGCACTCGTTGAAAAATATCAACTGGAGAAAAAAGTAATATTTACCGGTTTTATAAGCGATATGAGGTCCTTTTATAAGGCCATTGATATTTTTTGTCTGCCATCCTTGACTGAAGGCCTGCCTCTAACAATATTGGAGGCAGTAGCTTCCCTGAAACCAATTATAGCTTCGGATGTCGGATCAATAGGTGAATTAATAAAAGATTCATATGATGGTTTTTTAGTGCCTCCCGGGGATATTGACGAACTTTCTAAAGCACTTGAACGACTTCTGGAGTCAGATGAATTGAGAAAAGCTTTTGCCTTAAAATTGTATGACAAATTAAGAAAAACTTATGATATTAAAGGTTGGGCAGACAAGATTTTTAACGTTTACAAGGAAATATTAGACAGATGAATATTAGCATATTGACAATATATACATTCTGGATTTCCTTATTAATATTAGTTTACACGTTTGTTGGTTATCCGATCTTGATCTTATTTTTGGGGAGACGTCAGAAAAAACGCGCGGCTTCATCAGCAGAATTGCCAAAAATTTCGCTTATTATTTGCGCTTATAATGAAGAAAATATTATTGGCGCCAAAATAGAAAATACGTTGGTTTTGGATTATCCCACAGATTGTCTGGAAACAATAATCGTTTCAGATGGCTCCACTGATAGAACAAATGAGATTATGGCAACCTTTGACCGGCCCGGTTTGAAATGTATAACATATTCGGAGCGGGGCGGCAAAGTAAAGGCATTAAATACAGCCTTCGAGCAAATAACCGGCGATATCATAGTTTTTACCGATGCCAATGTAATGTTTGAATCTGATGCTATCAGGAAATTAGTAGATAATTTTGTTTCTAATTCAATTGGATGTGTAGTAGGTAATGTTATGTTACGATCTCCAAATGGAGAAATAGCAGGCGAATTACTGTATTCCCGTTACGAAAAAGTAATTCATAATGCTGAAGAAAATTGGCGAACCATGATAACAGTTGACGGGGCCATGTATACCCTACGAAGGGAATCAATATCGCCACTTCCACCTGACATAATTACCGATGATTGGTTTTTGGCCAGTAGCGTATTATTAGATAACAAACAGATTGTGTTTGAATCAGAAGCAATCGGGTATGAAGATACCGCCGATTCAGTCGCGAAAGAATCGGCCAGGAAAGTCAGGATGATTGCAGGAGGTTTTCAAACGGCTTTCCGCCGTGCAAATCTTTTTCTAAATCCGTTTGCCTATCCGGCGGTTTGCTTTATGTTTGTATCACATAAATTATTGCGATGGTGTGCCGGAATACTCATGGCTACACTATTAGTTTCCAATATTCCTCTTTTTTTTGTAGATTCACTTTTATTCAAATTTACCCTTATACTGCAACTTGCTTTTTACTTCTTGGCATTATTGGGGGGACTCTTTTGCTCCAGATTGATTTATTTTATATTTCGCTATCCATTTTATTTTGTGTCGATCAATATGGCATCTATACAAGGATTATTTAGATATTTGACAAACCGTCAGAAACCGATTTGGGAAAAAAGCAGAGAATAAAAAAATCTGTATCTAACCGAGAAGTGGATTAATGCTATTATTTATTAATTTACACTGGCCAATTGAAATCAATCAATATAGATTAATGTATTATTTTTGAGAAATAAATGAATTGCTAAATCAAAATAGGTAAGTAATGAATACTCTACCAAAAAATGCCGGGGGAACAGATAATAATGAAATATATCATCCTCCCAAACGAACAATAATTGAATTAATTACTGAAATTTTGGGCTATGTTAGAGGATATCTGACAAGTTTTAAATTCAAAAAAAGGGCGTTGATTTCAAGCCGTGGCCAAACAAAGATTATTAAGAAAAACGGCTTAATTGAAGTTGGAAAAAGAACCAGACTTTGGCCTAATGTCAAACTTTCCTGTATCGGTTTATCGCCGAATAAGAAAGCAGAGATTACAATCGGAGAATATTGTTCGCTGGGTGACAATACGCAAATACATTGTAGCAATAGGCTTTATATAGGTAATTATGTTATCATTTCCTGGGGCGTAAATTTAATTGCCAACGACTATCATGCTCCGGGAGGCGGTGTTCCAATTCCGGGTGATATTACTGTAGAAGATCATGTATGGATTGGCTGCAATTGTATAATTCTTAAGGGAGTTTCTATTGGACGGGGTGCGATTATTGCGGCTGGATCTGTTGTTACCCGAGACGTTC
>DAOUVS010000077.1 GCA_030667525.1 Candidatus Zixiibacteriota bacterium
CCGACATAGGCGATTTTTTTGCCGTCGGGCGAAAAGGTTGGAGAGGCAATCGGGCCGGCGGGAGTTTTTATTTTGCTGACTTTACCACCATCAATGGGAATTAGATAAAGATCATCATAAAGATAATCAAGATCAGGGTTTGCTTTTTTATTAGAGACAAAAACAATTGATTTTCCATTTGGTGAGATGTTAGGCAGGCGATCATCGTGGATGCCTTTGGTTAATTGTTTTGGCAGTCCGGTAGAAATTGAAACTTTCCAGATATGAAATCTGTCTTTTGGCAAGAAACCGGAACCATCAAGGCGATAGAATAACCGGGTAATATGACGATAGAGCGGGGGCTCCTTCTTTTTCTTTTCATCTTTTTCGCCGTAGGAATCGTTGCGGCGAAAACTGTAAACTATTTCGCTGCCATTGGGAGTCCATTTCAGGCCTGTGAAAGCTCCGTCTTCTTCGATTATTTTTCGTTCGGCGCCGCCTTCAGTTGGAATAATATATATCCCTGATTTTTTATTTCGGGTTGAGATAAAAGCAAGTTGTTTGCCATCGGGCGACCAGACCAATTCACGATCATTGATCTCTCCAAAAGTGAACTGACTGATTTGTCCGTCGGATATATTGGCAATAAATATCTGTGAGAAATACTGTTTTTGATCTTTTGAAACCGACTCGACCGTATAAGCTACCTTTTTTTCATCGGGGGAGAGTGCTGCCGATAGTGGAACCTTCAGACGGCAAATATCTTTTTCATCGATTAGTAGTTTTTTTGGTTTAGGTAATTTTTTCATAAGAATATCCTCTAAAAATATTTTTTATACTATTTATCTAATCTTTTTTGGACAGGTTTTCAATAGTAATCTTTGAAGAACTATACCTGAAATTGGCTATATATATTTGAAAAAAGATTCGATATTTATGTATAAATGTTAAAGCGCAAAAGCTTATGGTTGACTATGAATAGGTAACTATATATTATTTTTGATATGAAGAAGTATTTTATATATTTGATAAGTCTTTTATTACTGAGTCCGCTGATTACTCTGGCGGATAGTCTCAATATAAATGGGTTTGAATTTCCAATGATACTACATGAAGATTGGCTTCTTGAGGGGGATGTGGTCAAATATGCGAGATTTCCGGTCAGCTATGATCTCCAATTTTTTCTTACTGAAAAAGGTTGTATTGATTCGCTGAAGTATGATTCTGAAGATAAATCCGGATTAATAGATGGAATTTTGGCTTCGCTGAAAAATATTGATTTTTCTCCAGGTATGTATTTGGAAAAAAATATCCCAACAATCCTTCCGGCCAGACTTGAATTTGTTAATAGAAGATATAAACAAAGAGCTGATTTAAAATTACCATATGATCTCAGATCAAAGAGGACAGACAGGGGCTTAATTGATAAAACTTTGGGCGTTAATAATTTTGGCCCAGCTACAATAAATAAAATCGATCAATATTTTTGCTATTTTAATAGAAATGTTGACTATGCCGATTATCCTTATGCAGTGTTTAGAGTTGAACTTGATTCCTCCGGTCAGGTTGACGATGTTGAAACAATCTTTTCGAACCATAAACATTATTCAGAGATGTTTTCCAGCATTTTATTATATGCAGACTATCAGCCGGCAAAATTTGAAGAGCAGAAAATAGCATCTAATGTTTTCGTAACGGTTCGTTTCTTTCAAAAACTCTCATATCCGGCTGAAATTTGGCCACCTTCTTATGAAAAGGAGCTTGATTTTTCTTATGAGTATCATAGAATATCGATCCGATCATATTTGGATTCCATCGTTAATCCACCATTTCCTGCGAATTTGGTAAATGGGGGGATAGTCCAGAAAACAGATATTTCATTTATTGATACAGTTCTGGTTGCCGTTAGAATCGATACTCTCGGCAAGATCGCTTCCTCCAAATATAGTGCACACTATTCCCTTGTTGCGGGCGAAATTTCTAAAGCTACTCTAAAGAAATTGAAATATCTTCCAGCGCGCGACATAAATGGTAATAAGATAGATTTTGATGGGCAATTGACCTTAATATTTAAAAATAATAGTAATAATATACGAATCGTCTCAAATTGGCTCAGGGACTAACCGGATGTTGTGTCGCTCTAAGTTGTTATCGTGTAGTAATATACGGCAACTACCTTAACACTTGTTGTTTTTTGTAGCGCAAAAACTGCGGATTCAATAACTTAATCACTTGTTAATAATAATTGATAACGTAATATGTTACTTCTCAATAGCTTAAATATCGCCATACGGAGGAACATGCGGCATAAATATTGTTTATATAATATGTAGATTTGATTTAAATTTGCCTTTGAGGGAAGAAAAGTAGTCTCGAATTGTATAATATATTAAAGGAACTGATATAATGATTAGATCGCGAACAGATAGAATTCTTAATATGGTTTCATCAACATTGGTGTTGCTGGCTGGATTCTATGTAATAATATTTATGCCGCTCAGGCTTCCTGGCCTTGTTCGTGTTATAATTGGCTTCCTTTTGGTGATCTATTTTTTGTGGCGTATTAGATATGCGTACAGAAGTAAGATGAAAACTGAAGATGTCCTCGGGCGGACTGATTCGAATAACAAACCGCTTGACAATCAGGTCAATTAATTTATTATACAAGATTGATTTGGAGAAACATTGAGGAGTGTAGTGTTGAAAAAAGTAAATTACAGTTGGTTCAGACAGATAGCATCAATATCATTGTTGGCAGTTTTTGCAATTCCATTATTATTATTATCCCAGGAAGTGAAGCAGCCGATTGCGGATGCCCTTGAACAAGGGGACACAACGCGGGCTATTTCTCTTTTGGAAGAAGATATTAATACTGACCCCAGCTATGAATATAATTATTACGTTCTGGGCCAGATTCATATGAAGCGTAAAAATTATAAAGCGGCCAAAGAACAGTTTGAAATGGCCGTACAAAAAAATAAAAAGTTTTATGAAGGGCTTTATGCACTCGGTCTGGTTCAGTTAAGACTGGGTGAATTAGATGAAGCCGAGAAAAATTTCAAAAATGGTCAAAAAAAATCAAAAAAGATGAAGGCCGAATTTCATAATGGTATCGGATTGGTCTATATGGCTCGCGGCAAATTAAATGAAGCCGATAAGGAAATTCGTCAGGCAATAATTCTCGATTCAACCAATGCCGAGTTTCATATCAATCTGGGCACGGTCAATTTTGCCAATAAAATTTATCCATTGGCGATAATGGAATATGAAAAAGCCTTGCAACTTGATACCGCTTCTTTGGAAGTCTATTTTAACTGGGCCGAGGCTTGCCTTGAGATGAAAGATTATACCTGCGCCCTTGATAAACTCAGCACAGTATTGCAGAAAGATTCTACTTATTCTGAGGCTTGGATGAGAGCCGGCGGAATTTATTATAAAGCGGCCCGTTCAAACCGTAATTCTAGTGAGGCCAAGTCATTATATGAAAATACCATCGGTTCTTATAATCGATATATGGCGCTGACCGGAAATAAGGCTGACAGTACAAGCGGTCGGGCTTTTTATGAAGCCGGAATGGCCTATTTAATTCTGGGCGGATTTCCTGAGGCGCAAAAGAATTTTGAGACAGTTCTATCGATTCCGGTAGAGCCAAAAGATATCTATTTTTATTATGCTCGTTCATTTCAGGGCAATAAAGACTATGACTCGGCCATCACTTATTATAATAAACATCAAAGCTGGGTTAAGGCTCTGGATGAAGATGATGAATCTGGTATTGCCGAGGTTGAGTTGTACCGCAATATCGGCGAATGTTATGAGCAGAAAAAGGACCATTACAATACTATTGAAAATTATAAAAAATCTCTTGAGTACGATTCGACCCAGGCTCGTCTGTTATACGGTGTCGCTGTGGCTTATAATTATATGCAGGATTATACCAATGCTGTGGTTTACTATATGAAACGTTTTGCTCTTGGCACCGACGAACGATACTGGTCGCTTTACTACAATGCTGCTATGGCGGCTCTATATCTGGTGGAAAAAGGCGGCTCGACCGCTGCTGCCGAAGATGAAGATTTAGAAATTGAAGGTATGGATTTTGCTGAAGAGCCAGCGACTAATCCACTGGAGGGGGTCGATCTGGCCAGATTGGCCGTTGAATATCTCGAGATGATTGCCAATGACTATTGGGAATATGTTAGTTCCAATGAAAAAAATATGGGAACAGCGATTAAGGCTCTCAATATGCTTGGTTCGACTTACCTTTATCAACTTAATGATTGTGCCAATGGAAAGAAATATCTGGAAAGGGTTTTAGAGGTTGACCCTGATTATTGCGAAGCAAAAAAATCGATTGGTTATGCCTATTTTGCCGGGATATGCAACAATAATAATACTCGGGCATTGGAGTACTTGAATGGTGCGCTCAATTGTAAGGTAAAATCCGGCAAGACACGTGGAGATGACATTGATCTGTTGTTATGGATTGGTCAGGCATATCATACCAGAGCCGCCGAACGGCAGGCAGCCAAACAGTCAAAGGAACTATACCAGAAAGATTATGAAAACGCCGATAACTTCTATTCGGAAGTGCTGAAACTTCAGCCGAACAACCAGGAAGCCAAAGAAGGACTTCGGCAGGTTAAATGGGAACACTAAATTAGCTTTAAGTTTAAGATATATTTGCAGGAGAAAATATGGCCGAAAAAAATGGCGATGGGCCAAAGAAGGATAAGAAATTCGATCCCGATGAGCGGTTCCGGTATATCGGTTTTGAGGTAGAGTCCGGCAAATTGGGCGAACATTTCAAATCTGATGCTGAAAAAGAATCGTGGATTAAAAGAGTTCTGGCTAAGCGGGAAAAAGGATCCAAACTTCGTGAGGAAACATCATTTGACAAACCCCGGGTAGCCAGTTACGAGAAAATTGTTCTGACTATAACCTCGGTGATTCTGATCGCTTCCCTTTTTATGCCCTGGTTTTCAGGTTATAAAGAGTATGAGGTGAAGGCAGTTGTTGCGGCCCCGGCTCCGGTTGAGGAAGTATTGACCGATTCGGCGGGGGTTGCCCTGACTACCGATTCAGCAGGTATTGAATTAGCTGTTGATTCAGCGGTCGTTGCCGTAGAGGTACTGGAAGCTGAGACCGAAACCGATGTTTTGGCGACAATCAAAGGTAGTGCCGAAGAGGCCGGCGAAACCGGTGATGAATCTTTTGAAGCAGAAATGACTGCTCCCGTAACAGATGATGAAGGCTTTGCTTCAATTAGCGGTGCTATTAAGCGCACAGAGTATCGTAAGGAGTATTATAGTTCGTCAGCGATTGGTGGTTTTGGAATGCTTGGTATGGTTTTTTCATCAGGGATCATTCTAAAGTTAACCGGGGTGTTGTTTATAATTTATGTTTTACTTTGTCTCGGTATGGCCGGGATGACGCTTTATGCTCTCTATGGAGTTAAAGGTGATGAAGATACGATGGCACTGAAATTAAAAGATCTGATGAAATTTGGATGGATTCCGCTTGGCATCTGGTTTGGTTGTTTTGTCCTCTCAGTTTTTGGTGCCAGCTATTCGTTTGACACGACCGATATGCTCAAACAATTAGGGACAAGTTATGGTATTGGTACCTATCTGGGTCTGTTGGGTTACGGTTTTTACATATCATTGGGATGTTTTATAATGAACGCCGTAAAGGGCGTTGAAATATAGAGAAAATAGTAATTTTTTAACAAACATTTTGGAGGAATTGAAGGCGTGAAACAGTCACTATTTGTAACGCTAAACACATTGATTTCCTTTGCGATCAGTTATGTCGTTTGGGGAATAATTCTGGCCGGACAGCCAAGTGGAACGATTGCATATTCGGTTTACCTGGGTGGCCCGCTGGTTGTGGTCTTGATGACAATATTTCTAATGCTTCTGGCTTTTGTGGGAGAAAGATTTATTTCTCTTTACAAAGTTGCCAAAGGCAAAAGTTCGGTTCAAGTTTTCTTCAAAAAGTTGATCACTTTGCTTAACACCGATGATTTCGATGGAGCTTTGGCCGCCTGTGATAAACAGCGTGGGACTACTGCCAATGTTCTTCGGGCCGGTATTGAAAGATTCCGAACGGTTAAGGATGATGGTTCAATTGAAGCCGAAAAGAAAATCACTCTGACGCACGATGCTATTGAAGAAGCGAATGCGCTGGAAGGTCCGCTTCTGGAAAGAAATCTGATTGCTCTTTCAACTATCGCTTCGATTGCCACGATGACCGGACTTTTGGGAACAACGATCGGTATGATCCGCGCTTTTGCCGCGACTGGTAATGTTGAGGGCGGCGTTATTGACGCCCAGGCACTGGCGGTTGGTATTTCTGAAGCGCTGGTTAATACTGCCGGTGGTCTTCTCTCCGGTATTTTGGGTATCTTTTTCTATAACTTCTTTGTGAATAAGGTTGATGCCTTTAACTATACAACAGATGAAGCAACCTTTGAAGTGATCCAGCTCTTTAAGGAGAAAGTGGGTAGATAATTTATGGCTATTAAGAAAAAGCGGCGGGTTGGTATTGTTATCGACATGACGCCGATGGTGGATATCGTCATTCTTCTTTTGATTTTCTATATGACGACCACCAGTTTTAAGCCGCCTGAGGCGAAGGCCGTAACTTTACCACAATCTCATTCCATGATTGAGTTGCCTGATAAAGATATTATCAATATCACGGTGACCAAGGAAGATTCGATTTTTGTTGATTTTATTCAGAAAGAGAATATCGTTGTCGACGGGAAAGAAGTTTATCAAACGGTTCGGAAAGTTGCCGAAGCCGATATTTATAATGTCTCATCCAAAATTAACATGGCTCGTAAGTATAACCTGAGGGCTTTGATTGTAATCAAGGCTGATAAAGATGCCAGTTTTGGTGTGATGGATAAAATAATGAAATCGATGGCTGAAAATAGTCTGACTCGTTTTCTTATCATTACTGATAACGAAAAAGAGGGTGATGAGAAAGAAGGTTCCTGATGACCGTGAAAGGGGTGATTTAGATGAGTGGCGGTGCAGTAGCCGAATCAGCAAGAGCTGAAAAAGGTAAGGGCGGTCGTAGGAAAAAGCGCCGGATTAGTATCCTAATTGATATGACTCCGATGGTCGATATTGTTATGTTGCTTTTGATCTTCTATATGGTAACGACGGTTTTTTCGATGCCGCAGGCGATGGAAATTAACCTTCCGCCGGAAGAGGATAAGGAACCGGTTCCAGTTCCTGAATGTAGACTTCTTCAACTTAGAGTTGATAGTGAAAACAGATTCTTTTGGAATAGATGCAATGTGGCAGATAGTCTGCCAAAGTTAATTCCTTCGATGAATGCGGCAGATGATACAACCGGCTATCAAGTTAATTCCGATTCTTTAAGAGCGCTTTTAGTGAATTTAAATCGGGATGTTGAAAAACTTAATACTCTGGTGCTGATTCATCGTAATGCCAAATATAATGCGATGGTTGATATTCTTGATGAGATCGATCTTCTGGAGCGTTCATGGAATGCGGTAACGGCTGAACGATTGGGTATTAAGCCGGAAGATCTGAACACAGCCGAATATAAGGATGAGAAATATTCCTACCGTTATGCTATGGGCGAATGGGAAGATAAAGATGATAGAATTGTCGTAGAGGCTCTCAGAGTTGCACTGGGAGGAGGTGAAGCCGATGGCGAAACTAACTAATGCAATGTATGGTGGGTATGGCGCTTTTGAACTAAAATCGCAATATCGCCGCAATATGTTGACCGGGACCTTGATGTCGGCCGGGCTGGTAGTTGCCATAGTTTTTAGTATCTGGGTTTATAAGGTTTTGACCGCTGTCGAAACAGTATATATTCAGCCGATTGTAATTAAAACGATTGCTGATTTGGGTCCACCCCCAACTGTTTCCAAGCCTAAACCTCAGGTTGATATTGCCGCGCCAAATGTGGCCAAACCAAAGGTCGGTATTCCGAAACCGGTGGCTGATGACGAAGTTATCGACGATGATATCATGATAGCTTCGCGTGATGATCTGGCCGAGATCGTCGCCCCGGATATAACCGAAACTATGATGGATGGCGGAGCCGAGATTATTATAGATATTGAAGATTATATGCCGGGTTCCGATGAATTTGTCCCGGTTGAAATTCCTGCCGAAATGATTTATGAACACACGCCTGAATATCCTCGCCTGGCCCAAACAGCCGGTATGGAGGCTGTTGTCTGGGTAAAGGCGCTGGTTGATAAAAACGGCAACGTTCGCGATGCTATGGTACTGAAGTCATCCGGTTCAAAAGCCGGTTTTGATGAAGCGGCGGTCAAGGCTGCTTTCAAATGTCGCTTTAAACCGGCTATCCAGAACGGCCGTCCGGTGGCTGTCTGGGTATCATACCAGGTTGAGTTTGTGCAGATTGACGGCTAATAGGCCGTTTGTAGTTTAATTTTTACGGCACTATCTTTTCGATAAGATAGTGCCGTAGATAACCCCCACTTCTAAAATCGCCAATTGTTAAAAGCGCTATCCCGGGATAATTGAATCCCAACCCCACTTCTGCCATTATCCGCTCACGCCGCCCACAAATCTTTTGAGGGGAGGTGAGTTAAATGAATGGTTCTAAATATAAAATGAAGCCGAGGTATGGTGCCTTTGAGCTGAAGGCAAAATATCGTCGCAATATGCTTCTGGGGACGATGCTTTCGGCAATGTTGGCGATAGCGACAACCGCATGCGCGTTTCTTTTTACGCAGTCTGATATGGTCAGGATTGAGATTAATCCCAAGGATAATCCTGATGGTGGAAGAGTACAATGGGAGCGACCACCCAAGACAATACCGCCAAAACCAGATATAGGTGAAGGTCGCAAACGTCCAATTACAAGTTCCAAAGGATCCAATATTGTTCCAGTGGTAGAAGATGAGTCTTTTAATGATGATGTCCAGGTATTTTCGATGACCGATCAGTTTTACACCGGTCCAGTTGGAAATGATACCGGGAGTAGTGGAAGCTACATCGATAATCCATACTATGGTAATGGGGGAGGGGGACTTCCAGATTATCCGGCGCCGGATTCATTTGTTATCTACGAAATGATGCCGGAGATGATCTATGAACATCCGCCGGATTATCCGCGAATAGCGCAAACGGCCGGTCTCATTGGTGAAGTCTGGATCAAGGCACTGGTTGATATCGATGGTTCGGTTCGTGACGCAATGATTTTTGTTTCGTCCAATTCAAAAGCCGGTTTTGATGAGGCGGCATTGAAGGCTGCCTATAAGTGCAAATATAAGCCGGGGATCCAGAATGGTCGTCCGGTGCCGGTCTGGGTATCATACAAGGTTGATTTCGTTTTAGAGGGGAGCTGGTAAGGTTTGATTATTAACTTACTGTCCAATATGGCAAGGAGGTTTTAAATGTACAACTTTAGTTTAGAAGCCGTGATGCCTTTCACCGCCGCTGTCTCAGGTTATGATCGTTTGCTGAATGTTTTGGTTGGAATAATTATTATTCCTCTGGTTTTGCTGGTCGGATTTTCAGCTATCGAGTCTGATTTTGAAAAAATAAGACCAATAAATTCAGAAAGTCCGGGTTATGTTTCGTTATTGAAGAATTTATCTGTCTGTACTATGGGCCAGAATTTTGGCTCATCACATCCGAGCGATTTTATTGCCGGGGATATTATGGGAAAAGGGATGATGTTTTTTCCTTTTAGACCTAACGATAATATTATGAATGGCTCATTAGATAAAGATTGTAATAAGGTCAACAGGGCAATTATTGATACGACCATTTATATGTCATCTGATCTGGTCGATAAAGCACCGGAGTTAATCTGGATGGTTTATCCCGATCTGCCAAAAACTAATCGGACAGATTTGATGTCGGTGCAAGTGACTTTGTCTGTTCTGGTTGATTATTCCGGTAAACCGCTTGAAGTGACAATAACCAGTGAGCCGACGATGAGTTTTAGTGCCAAACAGATCGTGCTGGAATCGGCGAAAACATCGGTGTTTAAACCGGCGCAGAAGAACAATCGGTCGGTCAACTGCTGGGTGCAGGTTCCGTTGGAGTTGGAAGTGTAGCATTTAATTAGTTCGTCTATTTAGCAAGTAGGATGCGGCCGAGCCTCGCGGCCGCCTGAGTGTAAAGATTTTCAAATCATAAAAAATCCCCTTAAGTTATTCTGTCTTATGCTTGTACAGCGAAATGGGTTCCCTCCAGAGGCGGACAGGCGTTTTGCCATTTTTACTTTTTGCACTATTGAATTGATTGTGATTTTAAAAAATGCTTTGTAACCTATTTGAGTTCATGCTATTACAACAAAATGGCTTTGTTTCGTCATTTTTCACTTCTTTGGCACTATCAAGTTTGTAATAAAATTGTAATTTCTGTTTTTGTATTATTGACATCATAAATAAGATGTAGGGAAAAAAACAACGGTGATGTTGTAGGGAAATTGTCGTGAGATAGTTACGCTGGGGCAGACGAGGCGTCTGCCGCCCACTTTAAATGGATTGCCCTCGAGACTTGATATCAATGACTTCGTCATCAATTCTTCGGGTGAAATTTTTGCCGGAACTGCTGATGGCATTTTTCGCTCATCTGACAACGGCGATAATTGGATTGAAAGAAATAATGGATTGACAAATACTAGCATCAAGACACTTGCTATTAATTCTCTGGATTATATTTTTGCCGGGACCTTTTATAATGCATTCATATTCCGCTCAACCGATGATGGAGATAACTGGAAATCAACCAATAATGGAATTCCAGCCAGTTTTGTCAATGCCCTTGCTATCAATTCTAATAATATTATTTTTGCTGGGACTTGGAATTTCGGCATTTTCTATTCAATAAATTATGGCAACAATTGGACTAATATTAATAACGGTTTATCAAATGTTCAGATTCACTCTCTTGCCATCAATTCTAGTAATATTATTTTTGCTGGCAGTCACGGAGACGGCGTTTTTCAATTAAAATTTTTCGAAACGGATATTACTTTTGAAATTGATTCGGGAATTATGCCTGGGAGGTATGCTTTAACCCAAAATTACCCTAACCCATTTAATCCATCTACAAAAATAAATTTTAGCCTTCCAAGGGTGTCGTGTGTAAATCTATCAGTTTATAATCTGCTTGGGCAGAAGGTTGAGACTTTGATTAAAAAAGAAATGGTGGCCGGCAATTACAATGTTACTTGGGATGGAATTGATGTTGCCAGCGGAATATATTTTTATCGTCTTGAATCGAACGGTTTTGTTGAGACTAAGAAGATGCTTCTTTTGAAATAAAGAATATTGTCGAAACTCTGCGAGATTTCGACCTACTCATAATTTGTCAGGAGCGCATGGCTCCTGACCTACTGAAAATTCCATTGGCGCATTGAACTTTCCCGCACCCCAAGGGGTGCGCCACCCAGTCTTTTTTTATATTATTGACATCATAAATAAGATGTAGGGAAAAAAACAACGGTGATGTTGTAGGGAAATTGTCGTGAGATAGTTACGCTGGGGCAGACGAGGCGTCTGCCGCCCACTTGCAACAAGCGGGCACGACAAAATATAAATTAGCATGGATTCCCTAATTTCACAAACGAAGTGCAACACCTTATAATGGTGTTGTTATGGGAAAGAAATATACTCAAATCGGAATTGAAGAGCGATGTGAAATTGCCCGTTTACGTTCCTCGGGCAG
>DAOUVS010000292.1 GCA_030667525.1 Candidatus Zixiibacteriota bacterium
ATTTCTTCAAGCTTTTTCGTCAGTTCAGGTGCAGAAAAAAATTCAGTCG
This sequence comes from Candidatus Zixiibacteriota bacterium, assembly GCA_030667525.1. Lineage (GTDB taxonomy): Bacteria > Zixibacteria > MSB-5A5 > GN15 > PGXB01 > JAAERC01. The sequence goes on from DAOUVS010000292.1 coordinate 50, forward strand.
GAGGAGTCAGACCGAGATGTCGTCCCGGAATCAGATCTGCATCTTTCCCAAGTTTCGGAATTGCTCCCAAAACAGGGATATTACAGAATTTTTCGATTGTGTCAGTAATAATCTTCTGATGTCTTTTTCCGGCAACATTATTAAGAACAACTCCGGCGATCGTCAGATCAGGATCAAAAGTCTGACAACCCTTGACAATCGCCGCAATCGTTCGCGTAGCTTTGGTGCAGTTAACAACTAAAACAATTGATGCTTTTAGAAGTTTGGCAAGCTGCCCGGTACTGTGGGTTCCATAAATATCTTTTCCATCGAACAATCCGCGGTTGCCCTCGACAATTGCTATCTCGCTATCTTTGGCATTGGCAACAAAAGCATTCAGCACTTCGGTTGGATCGGTCAAGTAGGTGTCAAGATTACGGCATAATGAGCCTGAGACAAAAGAAAGCCAGGCAGCATCAATATAATCAGGTCCTTTTTTGAATACAGAAATAGAAAGTGCCTTTTTCCTAAGTGCGGCCAAAAGGCTTAGAGTAACGAGGGTTTTACCCGAATCGCCGGCTAAGCCGGCGATTACGAGTCGCGATACTTTGATATCCATAGAAATCAGTACCAAAGGTGTCTATTTTTAATCGTTAGCGGCGCCTTCTTTGTGGGGGAGCTCGATATAACTCCCGCCAAAATATGTATAAACACATTTGCCGGAGTTAATCAATATCTTAATAGCTTCCTTACACATCTTTTTATCAACGCCTTCTTCGCCATATAGCTGTCGCATAGCTTTGACCAGGTCCATAGGTTTCAATTGCTTGATTCCCTGGGCTTCCGCAATCATCTTATACATGGCATCAGCGACTTCTTCAACTGTTTTAGCCATTATCTAATCCTTTAAAAGGTTAAATGTGTTGACCGTTTATATGTCAGACCAGCATGTTTGAAATCATCAATATGCTCTTTCTGGAATTCAATACCGGACATTTTGAAAAACTTCGGCCAACCTATACGCTCAATCCATTCACCCATACGCTCATATTTTCTGGCGTTAGCAGCCCAAAGTTCCACTAAACCGCGAATTGCCTCAACTGCTTCGGGCCAGCGCGGAGGATTATTCGGGATAAACGGAATAGCCAGTTTCGAGAACATCGGTTCATGACGGGCATTCGAAACTTTACCACCAACCCAAATTGATATGCCGTCATTTAGAGGATCGGCCATCGGCATGGACGGGCAAACAGTAAAGCAGTTGGCACAGAACATACAGCGTTCCTCAATAACTTCCACCGATGGAACACCATTAACCTCGGTTGGTCTGACCGCGGCGGTCGGACAGGAAGCAACCACATTTGGAATTTCACACATTTTCTTTACCTTCGTGTGGTCGATCCGCGGGGGACGACGGTGAATTCCAAGAATGGCAATATCCGAACAGTGAACGGCGCCGCACATATTCAGGCAGCAAGCCAGAGCAATTCTTAATTTACCCGGCAATTTCATGTTTTCAAAATACTCAATAAGATCATCCATTACACTTTTCACAACTCCAGAGGCATCAGTCGCAGCTGAGTGGCAATGCACCCATCCCTGAGTATGAACAATACTGGTTATTGAGTTACCAATGCCACCGACTGGATGACCAAGAGCCTTTAGGTCGGCAATAAGTGGGTCAATATTTTCTGATTTCGTTAATAGAAATTCAACATTGTGGCGGCTGGTAAATCTTAAGAATCCGTCACAATATTTGTCGGCCAGATCACAGTAGTTGCGGATTTTGTCAATAGCAATCAACCGGCCCGAGCTGGCTCTAACGGTGAATAGTTTGGCGTCGGTTTCCGAGACATGAACCATAACGCCCGGTTTTAAAACCTCGTGATATTTCCACTTGCCGTAATTTTCTTTAATTATCGGCGGTAAGAATCTTTCATAATGGGGCGGGCCATAATCGGTCCGTCTATCTTTCATTACATCTGCCATTGTATATACCTCTAAATAATATATTTTTCCAGTTTAGTTGTTATGCGTCGTCTTCCTCGTCATCATCGTCGCCTTCTTCATAGTAATCTTCGTAGAAGACATAAGGATTTTCACGCGGGTGAGCAACCATTTCGGCTATCGGTTCAACTTCGATAGCTTCAAGGAAATTGCCCAAGCCAACACGCTGGATAAACTCGCCGACACGCTCACGGTTTTTGCCTTCCTCACACCAAACGTCCCAAATTCTCTCAATTAGATCCTTTATTTCATCATAAGGCGGCTCAATTTTAATAAATGGTACAAGAACCGATGCCAGAAGAGCACCCTCTACAATCGGGGCCTTGGCGCCAATAAGAATTGTTGCACCTCGTTCTTTACCTGGCCGGAGAGCTTTTGGCATGACATTGATGCAATGCATGCAATGTTTGCAGTAACTGTTTTCAATCTTGAGTTCTTTGCCATCCCATTCCATACATTTGGCTGGACAATTATTGACAACGTCAGACTGAATATCCATGCCTTTTTCGGCGTATTCGGTAACGGCAGCTTTATCCATTTGGATATCGCCCCGCCAGTTACCAAGAAATGCCATATCAGATCTGGCAATAGCGGCAACACAGTCGTTCGGACAGCCGGACATTTTAAATTTGAATTTATATGGGAATGCCGGGCGGTGCAGTTCATCCTGGAAATGCATCGTCAAATCATGCGTGAGAGCCATTGTATCATAGCAGGCCCATTCGCATCTGGCCATACCACAACAGCAACTTGGAGTTCTCAAATCGGAACCGGAACCACCAATGTCGAAGTCAATTTTGGCCAATTCTGCAAAAACAGGTTCGAGTTCAGCAGTTGTACATCCAAGAAGAATAATATCACCCGTTGAACCATGCATGTTTGTTAAACCACTGCCATGTTTTTCCCAGATGTCGCAAATTTTCCGCAAAGCGTCAGAGGTATAAA
>DAOUVS010000247.1 GCA_030667525.1 Candidatus Zixiibacteriota bacterium
ATTTGTAACTGGGGTCTTCCATCAGTTTTATTGGAAACAGCGCCAGTATCCCTGCCAGTATTATCAATAAAGCCAGAAGATCAAACACCATCCGCTCAATAAATATTGTCGCCAGCGATGCCGATTTAGTAATTCGATTATCCTGCTTCGACAATGAATAGGCACGAACAAATTCGCCAAGTCGGAGCGGTAGAATATTATTCGCCATAAAACCAACACAAGTGGCCGCCAATAATGTTTTGTATTTCACTTTCGCAATCGGATTGAGCATATACTTCCAGCGTTCCGCCCTTTGAAACATCGCCAGGATCACAAAAAATATATTCGGCACCAACCAAATATAATTGGCATTTTTTAAGGCAGTGGTCAGTTCGTTAAGATCAACATTGCGAAGAATTATAAAAAGAAACAGAGCCGATATTGCCAATCCAAATAGAAATGATAGAAGTTTCTTTTTTGGCATAATTATTTTTTCCCGGCAGCAACCAACTCTAACAGTTCAAGAAATAAGTCGGCGGCATCGTCCCAGCTAAATTTCTTTGCCCAGCGCCGTCCACCCTCTTCAAGATTGGTTCGAATATTATCATTTAACAATATATTTTCAAGTTTTTCAGCCAACTGATCAATGTCACTATACTCATACAAAAATCCGGTTTCGCCGTCTTTGACCGAATCGCGAAGTCCCGGTGAATTAGCCGCAATAACCGCTGTTCCGCAGGCATTGGCTTCAATATTAGTCAATCCCCAGCCCTCTTTCAACGAAGGGTACACAGCAACATGACTTCTGCGAAGATACTCAACTTTTTTTTCTTCTGAAACATACCCGGCAAAAGTGACTTTGTCACCAAGCTTTAATCTACTGGTCAATTCCTTAAGTTGCTCAATATGATCACCATTGCCGACAATATTTAGCTGCGCATCAGGGATATTTATTAAAACTTTAGCAAAGGCATAAATCAAATGGTCAATCGACTTATATTTTTTGATTCGTCCCAGATACAGAACCGTCGGTTTTTCATATTTATTGACAGTGCTATCGAAACTATAAACCGAGTTATCAATACCGCAATGAATCACCGAAACATCATCAGAGGGAATCCCTTTCCGGACCATATCACCAGCGGTTGATTTTGATATCACATTAAATTTTCGACCGCGATACACCGGGACCAATGGCATCTCTGAAAAATAAATATAAAGACCTAATAAAAAATTAATCTCTTTAAAAACCGACGTCGAAAACAGATGTGGGATCACTACCAGGGTAGGAATTCTTAAATAGAACGGAGTATAAAAAGGTATTTTATTTATATCCTCCAGGAGGATATCATAATTTCCATTCTTCACTAACTTCCTAAGATAGTAAGGGGCTATCAGATTAAAATTAAATCTATTACCCCGGCGAATGATTTCAACCCCCTCAATATTATCTTCCGGCTTGGAACCACTATACCCCGAACAAAAGAGCGTGACCTGGTGGCCTTTGCGGACAATACGTCTTAGCAGCTCCTCCAGATGCACCTCTGCGCCGCCGGCCAAAGGATTGGAAATATCCTGCCAGTTCAGGGCGAGTATATTCATTTATCATTGCCCCCCGACCGTATCAACAGGAATCTCGATTTTTTCCACCTCGGCTATCGCCATTTTGACATCTTTGTCATCAGGATGACTGACCAGCCAAATTGAAAGGATTTCTTTCAGCTTCGTAATATTCTTTTGTTGGTAGTATGCTGCCGCCAGCGAGCGAAATCCTTCCTGGTAATCGGGGTATCTATTAAAAACCTTTTCTAAAACACTTACCAACTCATCCATATTGCCCTGCGAACGGGCAGAATATGCCCACTGCATATACAATTCAGCTTTATTATCAGTCTTAGCCTGCTCAATAAATGTATCCAGCGTATCAAACCTTCCCAGATCGGCCAGAAGTTGAGTACCATAACCATAAAGATCATGGCTCTCCGGTAGAACTGCCAGACCGTTTTTGATACGCTCAAGGGCACCTGAGATATCGCCCACTCTTCTCAAGGTATCAGCCATCCATAAAATCCCTTGAGAATAATTATTAACTATTCGCCTCGTTGCCTCATCTTTATAAATAGTAGAATCAGCAATTCCTCTGTATTCGTATTCTTCTTCATACATCCGGCGAGATTTTTCGTAGTCTATCTGATTAAGCGCTTTAGCTGGAGTATATTGAAAAACCATTCCTTCAAGAATCAAGACACTATCCATTGGTTTTCCCATATATTTTCTATTGCTACTCGGTGTTGTAACCGAAATATGAATCGGCCGCCTGTTTTGGTTTTTAGTGATAATTTCATCTATGACCTGATCCTGTAAGCGATACACAGTTCCGTCTTGTGCCTGATATGGTCTGAGACGATCGATCTCGGCATCGCTCCATCCGATCGGAACTCCATGGTATTTCTTCAATTGTTTAATATACCAGGGAGCATTGGCCAGCGAAAGATTAACCGTTTTTACATCATTTCTGATTCCGTACACTTCCTGAATACACCAGACCGGAAAGGTATCATTATCGCCATTGGTAATGAAGATGGCATTTTCCTCGCAAGGCTTCAAAAGATTGTGTGCATAATCATACGGCATATAATTTCGGGATCGATCATTTATAAAATAATTGGCGCTCAGCGGAGCTATCGGCATCAAGACCAAAAGCGAGCTTAATCCAAAAGCTGCCTTTTGAATTGTCGGTGCATAATTTTTAAAACTGTCTTTTAACAAAGCCATCAAACCGGCAATGCCAAGACCGATTGCCATCCCAAAAAAGATAAATCCGGCCGTATAAAAATAATCCCGATCCCTGACCTCAAGATAATCCTGACCGGTCAATGGATGTTGCCGCGTCCCATCGGCAAAATTCATATAAAGAACAATTCCAATAGTACATATCACTGTCATCACCAAAAACGGCAGACCTGCCGACGGCTTTCTGCGAATCGTTTCCCAAATACCAAAAAGACCGAGAATAAACGCAATAAAAAATCGTGATCCGTTAAAACCGAACTGTTCCTTAAAAAACTGCCAGAAACCCATTCGACGATAATCGCCGAATTGATTCTCCCATTCGCCCCGTCTTTTGAACATTCGGGAAGCCATGGTCTCAGAACCATACTGTTTACGTTCAATATAACCGACAATAGCTGTCATAGATTCCGAGGGGTTATTTTGGTCAATCGATGGATTTAGCGCCGACCTGATCGGAATATACCCATGCACCGAATAACCAATGACAGCCAGCAGAATAATCGCCAGAGCTGTTTTCCAACTCTTATCTTTCAGGAAATATCCCAGCCCAATGATTACCACAGCACCAACACAAAGACCATAAACAAACGGCCAGAACCCCAGCATTATCATAGAAATCGATCCAAGGGCAACAACTATTGACCAGTTCAGATATCTCCACAAAAAACCGAATAAAGCTATTACTGATATTACCGTTAGTGTCTTAAAGGCGATGTAGGGATCAAATGCCCCGAAAAATTCACCCAATCCGATTAACAGTACCGGTGCAAAAGAATAAATCGCAACTATTAATTGTTGTTCGGATTCGGCTTTCGAACTGTTTTTGTCCTTAAATCTTTGTAATAGCAGATAGATTCCCCAAATTAGCAGGCCGGCCAATCCTATCCATCCGATTTGCATTTCTCCCATCGCTTTGACATTTGAAGATAGCCCGGAACCGCCGAAACGCTGCATCAGATTATCTATTAGAATAAAATAAAATGGATACAGTGCAATCAGATAAAGTCCCAATGAGATAACTGTCGCCTTCGCCACTTTACCAAACTGAAGCAGATGAAACAGAAATAGAACAAAAATTATTAAAACGGTCAGATAAAATGGAACCTCATCCGGCTTCGAGGAAAGACGAAAAATAAAATATAACTCCACCAGAAAAAATGTTGAAACCAGCATCCAGTGTCGATTGGTGGCATCTTTTTTCAAAATAAAATATAAACCGATAGCAGGTACTATAGCAAAAAGGGTCAAATGAATTCCTACACCCAAAATAGCCAAAAACAGCGCCAGAAGCATCGCCCGTGAACCGGTCATTCTGCCCTGATTATCAAAATACTTCAAAGCCAGCCAGTAAATCGCCAGCATGAGAGCCATAGTCGGCGCATAAACTTCAGCTTCAACAGAATTGGCCCAGTTAGTACTGGAGAAGGCAACAAACAATGCCCCGGTAAAACCGCCAATATAAATAATAATCCGATTATATAAATCTTTGGTGTTCTCAAACCAAAAGCGAATCAGACGGACTATTATCAAATAGGCGAAGGTTGCAGTAAATGCCGAAGTCAGAATCGATAGCAGATTAATTCTGAC